>NZ_JBKGHJ010000649.1:0-3795 GCF_046520365.1 Corallococcus sp. 4LFB | reverse complement strand
GCCTGGCGTGTCCGCACCCGCTGGCGGACCGGGCGCGCCGGAGCGCTTCGTGCAGTCGGTGCACGCGGCCGCCCAGGAGGCCGGGCACACCCGGCCCCTGTTCCTCCAGGCCGGACCCTTGCGCGTGACGTCCACGGACGCGGACGTGCTGGACGCGCTCCAGGAGGGGCTCTTCCGCGTGGTGGACGCGGGCTTCGCGCTGGTGTCGTTGGATTTGTCGCGCCTCACCTCCTACGAGGCGGTGGAGGCGGTGAGCGCGCTGGCGGGCCCCTCAAGGAGCGCGAGCTGTCGCTGGAGGTGTCCCCGCCGCAGGGGTCCTCCGGCGGGCTGGTGGACGCGTGCGCGACGCTGCTGGAGGGGCTGTCGCAGTGGCAGGTCCCGGTGCGCTTCCTGCGCGTGCCGGACGCGCAGCTGGGGGCCGGCGAGCCCGGCGCGGAGCTGGACGTGGAGCTGCTCCGGCGGGTGGTGGAGACCGCCGCCGGGAAGGGCGTGGCGGTGGCGGTGGGCGACGTGTCCACGGGGGCCTCCGGGGGGCTGTCCAGCTACGTGGCCGTGGGCGTGCGCAAGGTGGACCGGGCAGGGCCTTTCGGTCCGCTGGCCCTGCGCGCCTGGCCTCCGGAGGTGCGCGAGCAGGTGGTGGCGCGGGCCCAGGCGGCGGGCATGCCGGCCGGGGAGCTCTTGTCCGTGCTGGAGGAGGGGCTGCCGCCCTGTCGCCCGCGTCTCGCGAGACGCTGGAGGCGCTGGCCTTCGCGGAGGCCACGGAGGCGCTGGCGGCGCTGGGGGCGCACCGCTCGGCGTCGGTGGCCATGGCGTTCCTGGCGAAGCCGGACGGGGACCTGGGCTAGAAGGGCGCCCATGCGCATCGTTGCAGGCAGCGCGAAGGGCCGGGCCCTGACGGGGCCCAAGCCGTCGTCCGGACACATCCGCCCCACGGCGGACCGGGTCCGTGAAACCATCTTCAACATGCTGGGCCAGTTCCTGGACGGCAGGCCGTGCTGGACCTGTACGCGGGCACCGGCGCGCTGGGGCTGGAGGCCCTGTCGCGGGGCGCGGGCCGGCTGGTGCTGGTGGACCAGGACCGCGAGGCCCTGGCCCTGTGCCGCAAGAACACCGACGACCTGGGCTTCACCGCCCAGGTGTCCATCCTGGCGCAGCCCGTGGTGCGCGCGCTGGGGACGCTGGGCAAGCAGGGGGAGAAGTTCGAACTCGTCTTCGCGGATCCGCCCTACGCGGCGCGCGTGGTGGAGACGGTGCTGGATGCCGTCGTGGCCGCGGGCGTGGTGACGCCGGGCGGCACGGTGGTGGTGGAGCACGACAAGCGGGAGGCGGCCCCGGACGCTCACGCGGGGCTCACCCGGGAGGATCAGCGCCGGTTCGGGGACACCCTGGTGAGCTTCTACCGGGCACCGTGACGTGCGCTTGACCCGCCCCGTGGGCCCGCCGAGACTTCCCGGCACCCATGCCGGTTGCCATCTATCCTGGTTCGTTTGATCCGCTCACCAACGGGCACCTGAGCCTCATCCAGCGCAGCCTGAAGATGTTCGAACGGCTCATCGTCGCCATCGCGGTGAACCCGAAGAAGACGCCCCTCTTCAGCCAGGAGGAGCGCATCGAGCTCATCCGCGAGGCGGTGAACGACCCCCGCGTGGAGGTGGACGCCTTCCACGGCCTGCTCGTGGATTACGTGCACCAGCGCAACGTGAGCGTCGTCATCCGCGGGCTGCGTGCGGTGTCGGACTTCGAATACGAGTTCCAGCTGGCGAACATGAACCGCAAGCTGGCGCCGGACATCGACACTGTCTTCATGATGACGGGCGAGGACTACTTCTACATCTCCTCGCAGCTCGTCCGGGAGGTCGCCACCTTCGGAGGGAACGTGGAGGGGCTCGTCCCCCCGAACGTGAACGCGGGGCTGAAGAAGAAGTTCGGCCCGAAACCGTAGGGCGACGGAAGCGCCGCCGGGCAACGCGGCGTGCCCGTTGTGCTTGTCCGCTTCGGGAGTTCCGCGCTAGGCAAGGCGCATGAAACTCGCCCGCCGGCTGCAAGCCATCAAGCCCTCCGCCACCCTGGCCCTCAACGCCCGCGCCAAGGCGCTCGCCGCCGGTGGCAAGGACGTGGTGGTGCTCGCCGCCGGTGAGCCGGACTTCGACACGCCGGAGTTCGTGAAGCAGGCGGCCATCGACGCGCTCCGCTCGGGCTTCACCAAGTACACCGCCACCGCGGGCATGCCGGAGTTGCGCGAGGCGGTCTGCCGCAAGCTGGAGAGGGACAACGGCCTCAAGTACGCGCCGGATCAGGTGGTGGTGACGGCGGGCGGCAAGCAGTCCCTCTACAACTGCTTCCAGGCGCTGCTGGACGAAGGGGATGAGGTCATCATCTTCGCGCCGTACTGGGTGAGCTACCCGGACATGGTGCACCTGGCGGGCGGCACGCCGGTCATCGTCCCCACGCGCGAGGAGGACGGCTACGCGCCGGACCCCGCGGCCATCAAGAAGGCGCTCACCCCGCGCACGCGCGCCATCGTGCTCAACAGCCCGGCCAACCCCACGGGCGCGGTGTACTCGCGCGCCACGCTGGAGGGCATCGCGGACGCGGTGCGCGGCCACGACTGCATGCTCGTCACCGACGACATGTACGAGAAGCTCCTCTACACGGGGGAGCCGTTCCTCAACATCGGCAACGTGGCGCCTGACCTGGTGCCCCGGCTGCTGGTGTCCAACGGCCTGTCCAAGTCCTACGCGATGACGGGCTGGCGGCTGGGCTACGCGGCGGGCCCCAAGGCGCTCATCTCCGGCATGCAACTGGTGCAGGACCAGTCCACGTCCAACGCGTCCTCCATCACCCAGAAGGCGGCGCTGGCGGCGCTCAACGGCCCCACGGACACCATCACCGCGATGGTGAACGAGTACCGCGAGCGCAGGGATTTGTTCGTCGCGGGGCTCAACGCGATTCCCGGCATCCGCTGCCGGCTGCCGGAAGGGGCCTTCTACGCGATGGCGGACGTGCGCGGCCTGCTGGGCAAGACGTACAAGGGCAAGCCGCTGACGGACTCGCTCCAGCTCTCCGAGGCGCTGCTCAACGACTTCCTGGTGGCGGCGGTGCCGGGAGACCCGTTCGGCGCGCCGGGCTACATCCGCATGAGCTTCGTCACCTCGCGCGAGGTGCTCCAGAAAGGCCTCGCGCGCCTGCGGGACTTCGTCGCGGCGCTGGGCTGAGCGCGGCCTTGACGCAGGGCAGGGCGCCCGGTGGGAACGCCGGGCGCTCCTGTCGGCTCAGTCCGTGTACGCGAAGGCGTGCCAGCTCAGGTCCGGGCTGCCACGGAAGAGGAAGATGGCCGCGTGGCCGGAGAGGTTGCCCACCGCGGCCCAGGTGTCCTTGAGCGCGCGCGGATCCAGCCCCAGGCGCGCGGGGGGCTTGCCGTACTTCTTCTCCATCTCCGCGATGGGCAGCACTTCGATGTCGTAGAGGGTGATCAGGTCCGTGCGCCGCGCGCGCAGCTGCTTCACCCACGCCTGCACCAGCTCGTCCGGGGTGCTGAAGCGCTTGTCCTCGAGCTGGAACGGGTACGACAGCTCCACGGACGCGTTGCGCACGTCCCCCGTCAGCAGGCTCTGGAAGAGGAAGCGCGCCTCGTTGTGGATCACCGCGCGCGCGAGGCCTTCAGGGGTCAGGTCCTCCTCGCTGGGGCGTGAGCCCTCGCGCAGCTTGCCCAGGTCGACGGTGCCCGCGGTGGAGGGGGTGGGGGGCGTCGGTGGGCGCGCGGTGGGCGTGGCGGCCGGGGTGGGCGCTGGCGCG
>NZ_JBKGHJ010000648.1:0-3829 GCF_046520365.1 Corallococcus sp. 4LFB | reverse complement strand
CCGGGCCGCTGCGCACGGAGGCCCTGGGGTTGCTCGCGCAACCGAACGTGGCGCCGGACGCGGCGTGGCGCAGGCTGGGGCCGGAGATCGTGCCCGTGCTCGCGGCGCTGGCGGAGGACATGAGCGTCCCGGATGCGCAGCGGATGCGGGCCGTGACGGCGCTGGCGCGCGTGGAGGCGCCCCAGGCGGGCAGACGCTCCAGGTGATGCTGGAGGATCCACACCGCCCTTCGGATGTCCGCTCGCAGGCCGCCGCCGCGCTGGGCCAGCGCCTGGGGTTCGAGGCCGTGAAGACGCTGCAGGCCCGGCTGGAGGACCACGACCTGCGGATCCGCGAGGCCGTGGCCCAGGCGCTCGGACGGCTGGGCGGTCAGCAGGTGCGCGAGGTGCTGGAGGAGCGGCTCCCCTGGAGGACGTCCCCCGGGTGCGTGAAGCACTCCAGCAGGGGCTCACCCTGGCGGAGCCCTGAGCCGGGCGCCGGGCATGGCGGGGACGGCCGCCCTGGTGGAGTGCTCGGGGCTCGCGTCGGGCGGGGCCTTCCGTTAGATGGGAGGCCATGCGCCCCACCGTCCTTCTTTTCGACATCGATGGCACCCTCGTCACCACCGGCGGCGCCGGTCGCCGCGCCATGGGCCTGGCCTTCGAGCAGCTCCACCGGCGGCGCGACGCGTGCGACGGCTTCAGCATGTCCGGCATGACGGACCGGGCCATCGTCCGCAAGGCGCTGGGCATCATCGGCCAGCCCGACACCGAGGACGCCATCAGCGCGGTCATCGACGCGTACGTCGCCCAGCTGGGCCTGGAAGTCCCCAAGGTCGATGCGCGCGAGTACCGGCTGCACCCGGGCATGCGCGAGGCGGTGCTGGAGGCGCGCTCGCGGTCGGGCTTCGCGGTGGGCCTGGGCACCGGCAACGTGCGCGCGGGCGCCAAGGTGAAGCTGGACCGCGTGAACATCCACGACCAGTTCGCCTTCGGCGGCTTCGGCTGCGACTTCGAGGACCGCGTGGCCCTCATCCGTCACGGCGCGCAGGCCGGAGCGGCGCGGCTGGGCCAGCCCCTGGAGGCGTGCCGGGTGGTGATCATCGGCGACACGCCCAAGGACGTCGCGGCCGCCAAGGGCATTGGCGCGGAGACGATTGGCGTGGGCACGGGCAACTTCACGCCCCAGGCGCTGCTCGACGCTGGCGCCGAGTGGGCCTTCGCGGATTTCTCCGCCCCCGCGGCCATGGAGGCCCTGCTCGTCGGACGGTGAAGGTGTGGTATCTCCGCCGCCCCTCCGAGGAGTCGTTCACGCATGTCGTCCACGCTCGAATCCTATGAGCTGATCCGCTTCGCCGAAGCCTTCGAGGCCCGACTCGCCACGGCGGAGGAGATGGTCGTCGGCAGGCCGGGGCTGGAGGCCGAGAAGCAGTGGCTGGCCTCCGCGCTGGAGCGCCTGCGCGAGGCCCGCGAGCCGGCGGGCGGCCTGCTGGAGCAGGTGAAGGACTTGCCCGAGCTCGACGAGGCCCGCGAGGAGTTCTCGTTCGATCAGCAGGGCCGCTGGGTGGATGCGCTGGAGAAGCTGCACGCCGGCATCACCTTCACCGCCAGCAGCCGCGCGCCCGTCATCGAGGCCCTCTTCCCGCACCTCAAGTTCCCGCAGCTGCGCCGGGCGCCCGTGGAGCTGGTCAACGAGTACGCCATGTCGTACGAGCGGCGGCTCAAGAGCGCGTACGTCACCCGCATCTTCTCCCGCGATGACTTCGCGATGGTCCGCCCCGTCGTGGATCAGGTCGCCGCGACGTTCGCCGCGTGGAACGCGAGCCTGTCCCCCACCCCGCTGCCCCCGGAGCAGGAGGCCGCCCTGCGCGAGGCGCTGGTGGCGCTGGGGCGGCGCCTGGACGTGGCGCTGCGGCAGGGGCGCCTGCTCGCGGAGGCCGCGCTGGTTCCCGTGCCGGGGGTCTTCGAAGCCGCGGGCCTCACCCTCAAGCCCCGGAAGCGCGCGGGCAAGTCGCTGGCGCTCTCCGCCGAGGAAGGCGCCTCGGACCTCTTCGGAGAGGAAGGCGACTCAGGCCAGGAGGAGGCGTTCGACGGTGCCGAGGGTGCGGAGCCCTCCGGGGACGACGCGATGGAGGCGGCTCCCGCTGACGTCGAGGCCCAGGAGCCCGTGGAGGAGGCCGCCGAGCAGGAGGCGGGTGGCGTCGAGGCTTCGGACCGTGGAGCCGAGGAGGCCCCCGCTGCACCGGAACCCGTCGCCTCGGAGCCTCCCGCCGTGGCGCGTCCTCGACGGGGCCGGCCTCCGAAGAACGGGGCTCCGGCTCCCGAGCCAGCGCAGGCGGAGGCTCCTTCGGAGTCCTCGGCTTCCGGTGCTCCGGAGGCCGTGCGCCCCAAGCGTCGCAAGAAGACCGACCCGTCCGAGGCTGGCACGCCTTGAGACCCGACGCGCGGTGAGTCCCCCGCCGTGAAGAGGAACCCGGACATGGCGGACGTCGCCCTTCCCATCGATCCCCTCCTGCCCGACATCGTCTCCACGCTCCGGAGCTCGCTGTCGCTCGTGCTGGAGGCGCCTCCTGGCGCGGGCAAGACGACCCGCGTTCCCCGCGCGCTGCTGGAGGCAGGGCTGGGCGCGGGCAAGGAGATCGTCGTCCTCCAGCCCCGGCGACTGCCCACCCGGCTCGCCGCGCAGCGCGTGTCCGAGGAGATTGGCGAGCGCGTGGGCGAGACCGTCGGCTACCAGGTCCGCTTCGAGGACGTCCGCGGTCCCAAGACGCGCATGTCCTTCGTCACCGAGGGCGTGCTCGGGCGCCGCCTGCTCACCGACCCCACCCTGCGCGACGTGGGCATCGTCGTGCTCGACGAGTTCCATGAGCGGCACCTGTCCGCGGACATCTCGCTCGCGCTCCTGCGGCGGTTGCAGGAGACAGCCCGCCCCGACCTCAAGCTCGTGGTGATGTCCGCGACGCTGGAGGCCGAGCCCGTCCGCGCGTACCTGGGCGGCGCCCCGTCCCTGCGCTCCGAGGGCCGCCGCTTCGACGTCAGCGTCGAATACCTGTCCGCCCCGGATGAGCGGCACCTGGATCAGCAGGTGCTCTCCGCGCTCAAGCGCCTGTTCACCCAGGGCGTCGACGGCGACGTGCTCGTGTTCCTTCCCGGCGCCGGGGAGATCCGCCGCGCGCGAGACACCTGCGCGGAGTTCGCCGAGCGCCACGACGCGGACGTCCTCCCGCTCCACGGCGACCTCTCGCCCGCGGAACAGGACCGCGCCGTGCGCCGCAGCTCGCGCCGGAAGATCATCCTGTCGACCAACGTCGCGGAGACGTCGGTCACCATCGACGGCGTCGCGGTCGTCATCGACAGCGGGCTGGCGCGCGTGGCGTCCCACTCGCCGTGGTCCGGACTGCCGCAGCTCAAGCTGGGCAAGGTGAGCCGTGCCTCCGCCATCCAGCGCGCCGGCCGCGCGGGCCGCACCCGGGCCGGGCACTGCGTGCGCCTCTACACCCAGCACGACTTCGACGGGCGGCCTGATCAGGAGGCGCCGGAGATCCGCCGCACCGACCTGGCGGAGACGGTGCTCGCCCTGCGTGCCTCGGGCGTGAAGGACCTGACGGCGTTCCCGTTCTTCGAGCCGCCCCCCGCTCCCGCCCTGGAGGCCGCGGAGACGCTGCTGCGCCGGCTGGGCGCGGTGGACGCGAAGGGCCAGGTGACGAACGTGGGCCAGCGGCTCCTGCGCTTCCCCGTCCACCCGCGCCAGGCCCGCGTCATCGTTGAAGGCGAGCGCCGGGGCGTGGGCGCGGACGCCGCCGTGCTCGCGGCCCTCATGGGCGAGCGGGACATCCGCCGCGAGGCCCGCG
>NZ_JBKGHJ010000647.1:0-3845 GCF_046520365.1 Corallococcus sp. 4LFB | reverse complement strand
AGTGGTGCGTGATGCCCACGCCCTTGGGCGTGCCCGTGGAGCCCGACGTGTAGAGGACGTAGACCAGCTGGTTGGGCAGCAGCCGCACGCCCGGGGAGGACATGTCCTGGCGCGCGAGCTCGTCGCGGTCGGCCTCCAGGCTCACCGTGGGCCAGGCCCGGTCCTGGACGGCCTCCGGCAGTGAGCGCTCCGTCACCACCAGCGACAGCCCCGCGTCCTGGAACATGAACGTCAGCCGCGACGCCGGATAGGCCGGATCCAACGGCACGTAGGCGCCGCCCGCCTTGAGGATGCCGAGCATGCCCACGACGAGGTCCAGGCCGCGCTCCACGCAAAGGCCCACGCGGCCCTCGGGCTGGAGCCCCCGGGCCAGCAGGTGCCGCGCCAGCTGGTTCGCGCGCGCCTCCAGCGCCGAGTACGAGAGCGTGCGGCCCTCGTGCTCCACGGCGATGGCGTCGGGGGCACGGCGGACCTGCGCATCGAAGAGGTCCAGCAGGGGCGGCTCGCGCAGCGGCCGGACGTCCGGCGCGCTGAAGTCCTTGAGCACCTGCTCGCGCTCCGCCGCGTCCATCAGGGGCAGCAGACGCACGGGTGTCGCGGCCTCGCGGCCACGGCCTCCAGCAGCACCCGGAGGTGCGTGGCGAACCGCGCCGCTGCGTCCGCGGAGAAGAGGTCGCGGCTGTATTCGAGCGTGCCCTCCAGCCCGCCGTCCTGCGCGGTGAGCGACAGGATGAGGTCGAAGCGCGCGGTCTCTGTCGAGGTAGGCAGCCGCTCCACGCGGACGCCGGGCAGGGCTGGCGCGGACAGCGGCGCGTTCTGCAGCACGAACATCACCTGGAACAGCGGGGTCCGGTCACCGCCGCGCGCCTGCGCCACCGCCTCCACGAGCTGTTCGTAGGGCACGTCCTGGTGCGCGAACGCTGCCAGGGAGGACTCGCGCACGCGGTCCAGGAGCGCGGAGAAGCGGGGCGCTCCGTCCAGGCGCGCGCGCAGCACCAGCGTGTTGAGGAACACGCCGATGAGGGGCTCCAGCTCCGGCCGGGTGCGGTGGGCCACGGGCGTGCCCACGGCGAAGTCGTCCTGTCCGGAGTAGCGCGACAGCACGGCCTGGTAGCCGGCCATCAGCACCATGAACAGCGTGGCGTCATGCGCGCGGCCCACCTGCTCCAGCGAGCGCACCAGGCCGCGGGCAGCGTGAAGACGTGCGTGTCCCCACGCTTCGACCGCGTCCCGGGCAGCCCCTGCGCGGCGGGGAGGGTGAGCACGGGCACGTCCTTCAGGGACTCGCGCAGCGCGCCCAGGTGGGCTCGCGAAGTCTCGGAGTCCTCCTGCTGGCGCTGCCATGCGGCGAAGTCCGCGGCCTGCACTTCCAGCGCCGGCAGCGGCGACGGCCGTCCCTGCGCGAGCGCTGAATAGAGGCTGCCCACCTCGTGCACGAGCACGCCCATGGACCAGCCATCCGTGACGATGTGGTGCATGCACAGCAGCAGCACGTGTTCGTCCGGAGCCAGCCGGAGCAGCCGCGTGCGCAGCAGCGGGCCCGTGCCCAGGTCGAACGGCCACGTCGCGTCCTCGCGCATGCGCTGCCGCAGGGTGGCCTCGCGCGCGTCGCCTTCGGGAAGGGCCTCCACCGGGAGGGGCCACTCCGACGGCGGAGCGTGGATGCGCTGGAGCGGCTGGCCATCGCGCTCCTCGAACGTGGTGCGCAGCGGTTCGTGCCGGCGGACGACCTCCGCGAAGGCGCGGCGCAGCACCTCCACGTCCAGGGGACCGGAGAGCCGCAGGGCCAGGGGGATGTTGTAGAGGGCCTGACCGGGCTCCAGCCGGTCCAGGAACCACATGCGCTGCTGCGCGAACGACAGTGGCAGCGCCCCGTCCCGCGACACGGTGGGGATGGGGTCGGCGGGATGCCGCGAGGGAAGCGCCTCGATGCGCTCCGCGAGCCGCGCCACGGTGGGCGCGTCGAACAGCGCGCGCACGGGCAGGTCCACGCCGAAGCGGGCGCCCACGCGGGTGATGAGCTGGGTGGCCAGCAGTGAATGCCCCCCGAGCGCGAAGAAGTCATCGTGCGCGCCCACGCGCTCCACGTGCAGCACGTCCTGGAACAGCGCGGCCAGCTTCTCCTGGAGCGGCGTCAGGGGACCGGCATCCCCGGTAGTGGGAGCGGACGTGGGGGCGGGCAGGGCGCGGCGATCCACCTTGCCGTTGGGCGTGAGGGGCAGGGCGCCCAGGCCGACGAAGGCCGAGGGCACCATGTATCCGGGGAGGCGGGAGCGCAGGTGTTCGCGCAGCGCGTCCGCGTCCACGGAGGCAGGGACGACGTAGGCCACGAGGCGCTGTTCGCCGGGCACGTCCTCGCGCACGGCGACCACGGCCTCGCGGACCTCGGGGTGCGTGCGGAGCGCGGCCTCGATCTCGCCCGGTTCGATGCGGAAGCCGCGCAGCTTCACCTGATGGTCGATGCGGCCCAGGAACTCCAGCGTCCCATCCGCGAGCCAGCGGGCCCGGTCGCCCGTGCGGTACATCCGCGTGCCCGGCTCGTCGCGGAACGCGTCCGGCACGAAGCGCTCGGCCGTGAGGTCCGGGCGGCCCAGGTAGCCGCGCACCACGCCTTCACCGCCGATGAACAGCTCTCCGGGGACACCGACCGGTACCGGCTGCAGCCGGGCATCCAGGATGTAGAGCCCGGTGTTCGCCAGCGGCCGTCCCAGCGACACCGTTCCGGTCGTGGCCGCTTCGACGCGATGCATGGACGACCACACCGTGGTCTCGGTGGGCCCGTACATGTTGAGCAGGGTCGGGACGTGAGCCCACAACAGCGTGGCCAGGCCGCCCGGGAGCGCTTCGCCGCCCACGAGCAACTGCCGCAGACCTCCCAGCGCGTGCAGCGCGCGGGGCTCCTCCACGAGGGCGCGCGCGTAGGACGGCGTGCACTGGAAGTGGGTGACGGCGTGATGCTCCAGCGTCTCCGCGAGCGCGGAGGGCTCCAGGCCCGTCGGCGCGAGCACCACCTGGAAGCCGCGCGTCCAGGACCAGAGCAGCTCCAGCACGGAGATGTCGAAGGAGATGCTCGTCATCGCCAGCCACGTGCCGGGGCACGGCGAGACGTGCGCATCCATCGCGCGGAAGAAGTTCATCACCGTCCGGTGCGGCACGCCCACGCCCTTGGGCCGCCCCGTCGAACCGGACGTGTAGAGGACGTAGGCAAGCGTCCGCGCGTCACTCGCGGACCGCACGAAGTCCCCACCCACCGAAGGGTCCACGTCTTCGAGGAAGAGCCTGCGCTCGGCCGGCACCGCGACCACGTCCTCCAGGTGCCGGGGGCTCACGAGGACCTTCGCCCCGGAGTCCTCCCACATCGCGGCCAGCCGCGGCGCCGGGTACGCCGGATCCAACGGCAGGTAGGCCGCGCCCGCCTCCAGGATGCCGAGCAGCCCCACGGCCAGCTCCACCGTGCGGTCCACGCAGAGGCCCACGACGGACTCCGGCCCCACGCCACGCTGTCTCAGCGTGTGCGCCAGGGCCCGGGCCGCGCGCGCAGCTCCCGGTAGGTCAGCCGCGTCTCCCCAGCGACGAGCGCCACGGCGTCAGGGGTGCGGGCCACCTGCGCCGCGAAGCGCGCGGAGACGGTGGCGTCCGACGGGTACTCGATGTCGGGTCCCCGTGACAGCGCTCGCAGGTGTTCCGCTTCCGAGGCGTCCAGCCAAGGCAGCGCGTCCACGGTGCGTGAAGGGTCCGCGACCCCGGCCTCCAGCAGCACGCGCAGGTGCCCGGCGAGGCGGGCCACGGTGTCCGCGTCGAAGAGGTCGGTGGCGTACTCCAGCCAGCCCTCGAAGCCCCGGGGG
>NZ_JBKGHJ010000646.1:0-3848 GCF_046520365.1 Corallococcus sp. 4LFB | reverse complement strand
GCCGGCGCCGCGGACTTCACGCCACCGTGCACGCACGGCACGGTGGTGGTGCTGGAGATGCCGCTCCTGGAGCTGGAGCGCGCGCGCGCTGACGGCTCAGGCCTTGTTCTTCGCTTCGACCTGCGCGCGCAGCGCCTCCTCCTTCGCGCGCAGCTCGCCGGTGGGGTCGCTGGGCGCGAAGTCCTCCGCGGAGGCCACCTGGCGGATCTCCACCTGGCCGTCCTTGAAGGGGACGCGGCGCGCCCAGGCGATGGCCTCCTCGCGCGACTTCACCTCGATGATCCAGAAGCCGGAGACCAGCTCCTTCGTCTCCGTGAAGGGGCCGTCCGTCACCGTGTTCCCAGTGGGGGAGAACGTCACGCGGGCGCCCTTGGAGCTGGGGTGCAGCCCTTCGCCCGCGAGCAGGATGCCGGCCTTCACCAGCTCCTCGTTGTACCTGCCCATCGCGGTCAGCTCCTCCGCCGTGGGAAGCCGGCCGGTCTCGCTGTCGGGGGTCGCCTTGACGAGCATCATGAAGCGCATGGGGGTGTCTCCTGGAACGTCGGGTTCAACATCGGGTTCACGAGCGCGACGAAGGGTAGGCCGCGAAATCGACACGGCGGGGAACGAACCGGAAAGTTGACGCGGCAGGGCCCCCGGCTACGGTGTGCGACACGCCTGTAGCACCGGGCCGTGTGCGCCCGTGCCGGCAGAAAGCCCCGGGTTCCGCGCCTTGATGCTCCGCCGTCTGCCGCTCCTCCTCGCCCTCGCCGCAGCGCCCGCCCTTGCCCAGGACGAGGACCTGGGCGGGGAGCGCGCCCCCACCGACCTGGACGGCGTGGGCCGCATCACCGTGCTGGCCGGCTACCGGCTCACGTCCAACGGCACGCTGTACGACGCCTGGTATGGCGCCAGTGGGCCGGGCAACGGCCTGGCGCGCGCGCCGGAGTCCGCGGGGGCGCCCTTCGGCGTGGCCACGTTCGCGTACGCGATGTCGGACCTGGTGGAGGTGGGCATCGACCTCTTCGGCACCGCGCAGAACCTGCGCCTGAGCGAGCCCGTCGACGGCGGCGCCGTGTCCCGCAAGGTCAGCACCCTGAGCTACGGCGCGCTCATCGGCCTGCGCTTCCAGGGCGTGCTGGATATCGGGCCGCAGGGGCTGGTGCCCTTCGCGGGCCTGCTCACGGGGCCCACGGTCATCTCCTCGAAGCGCGAGGGCTCGGCGCTCCAGGAGAAGGTCACCCAGGCCTGGGTGGGCTCGCTTGGCGCCACGCTCCGGCTGTCCTCGAAGTGGGGCCTCACCGCCGAATACCGCTTCACGTTGCTGCGCGGCCCCGTGGAGTCCCCGGACGCGGCGAGGTGGCCGGGGCCCTTCAGCTTCAGCCACGGCGGCAGCGGGTTCGCGCTCGGTGTGACCTATGCGTTCCCGCCGGATCCGTCCCGGCCGGTGAGCCACTTCTAGCGCCGTGGAAAGTTCCAACGCGAGAGCAGGCGAGCGGTAACGAAGCGGGGAGTCCGGGGAATGGTGTGCACGGCGGACTCTGTTGGGGAGCGACAAAAGAACCCGCCCCTCATCCAGGAGAGTCCCCTAGCATGCGTGAGTCGGCCGAAGTCATTTCCGGTCCCAGGAAGATGTCCATGCCCCCCTCTGAACAGCCGAAGACTGACGTCGAGAAGGAACTCTCCGAGCTCCGCCGCGAGGTCATCGAGTCACGCAACCTCGTCATCAAGACGGACAACCTGCTGAAGAACCTCCACGCGGAGGTGAAGGCGGTTGGCAAGCGTCACGAGGACTTCCAGAAGCGGCAGTGGCTCTCCTCGGCGGTGGCCTACGCGCTCTTCGCGGTGCTGGCGGTCGGTGGCGCGGTCCTGGTGAACAGCGCGCGCAGCTCCAGCAACACCAACGAGCGCGAGCGGCTGGAGAAGCAGGTGGCGGACCTCTCCGGGCAGCTGGAGAAGCAGCGCGCGGACACCACCGCGCACCTGGCGGCCCAGCGCGCCGCGGGTGAGGTCTACAAGATGATGACCACGCTGCCGGGGGACGAGCGCCTCAAGGGCATTGACGCGCTGGTGAAGCTGGACACGCAGAAGCTGTCCTCGCTGGAGCGCCAGGCCCTCAACGACCGCGCCGCCACCCTGCGCCGCGAGACGGGCGACGCCGCCTTCGAGCGCGGCAAGATCGCCTTCCGCAAGAACGAGATGGCCGCCGTGGTGGAGAACCTGTCGCGCTTCCTGGCCATGAACCCGGCGGAGGCCGACGCGCTGGACGCGTCCTTCTTCCTGGGCACCGCCTACAACCAGCTGCGTCAGCACGACAAGGCCGTGCCGCTGCTGGCCCGCTTCGTGGAAGGCGACAAGAAGTCCAAGACGCGCGACTACGCCATGCTGCTGCTCGCCCAGTCGTACCAGGAGACGGGCGCGTTCGATAAGGCGGCGGACACGGTGCGCGACGCGCTGGCCACGTACCCGGCCACCCAGTACCTGTCGCAGTTCCGCGGCCGCCTGAGCTCCGCGAAGCGCGCCGCCGCCGGTGGCACCGACGCCGCCGCGCTGCCTGCCGCCGCTCCGGCTGGCGCGGCCCAGGCCACCCCGGCCGTGCAGACGGCCCCCGCGGGCCAGTAGTCCCCGGAAGCCCGCCGCCGTCCGGTGCCTTTGCGCTTCCGGACGGTGTGCAAGGGAGGGATTGCCACCCGGGGTCCAGGGTCGTAAGACCTGGGCCCCGTGTCCGCTCCCGACCCTCGGAAAGACCCCCGCTTCCGCACCTACCGTGGCGCCGCGTACGGGGTCCACATCACGCTGGCCACGCTGTTCTCGCTGTGGATGATCTGGAACGTGGGGCACTCCGTCGCGGCGATGACGCCCGAGCGGCCCCCGGCCGTGACTCCGCCCCTCACCGTGCGCGAGTGCCTGGACGCCGCGGAAGCGCACTGGAGGGACCTGGAGGCCGAGCGCGAGAAGCTCGTGCACGTCCTCCCCGCCCGCAAGGTCGACCAGGAGTGGATGCGCTTCCGCACCGACTGGCTGACGCGCGTGCGCAAGTCCGAGTCCGAGTGCGCCCTGGAGTCGAGGGACCCGACGCGCGTGGAGCTGCGCTCGGTGTTCCGCCACCTCACGCGGGTGCAGGACCTCTACACCATCCACGCGGTGCAGTACGCGGGCGAGGTGGGCGGCGCGGTGGACGGGCTGCACGCCGCCTTCGACACCGCGCGCCGCATGGACAGCGGCCGGTAGCGGGCGCTCAGCGCGTGGGCAGCACGGTGGAGTAGCGCCCCGTGCTGTCGGACACCGTCTGCGCCAGCAGGATGGAGTCCGGCCGTCCCGCCACCGTCACCACGCGGAAGAAGCGCACGGACGCGTTCGCCGCGACGCCGTCCGGCGCCACCGCGGGGTCCGGGGGCAGGGTGATGCGGCCGCTCAATGAACGGCCCCGCGACAGGGTGAACGCCGCCAGCTCCAGCGGCGCCGTGTCGTCGGCGCCCGCCGGCACGGTGACGAAGCGGCTGACGCGCGGCAGGTTCTCCCCGGGCAGGAAGTCCAGCCGGTACTCGCCCGGGTCCAGGGCCAGCTCGAAGCGGCCCTCGCTGTTGGTGGTGAGGGGCGACTCGAAGCCCAGGGGCGGCTGCGGCCAGCCGGTGAGGGCGCCCACCGGCTCCACCACGATGCGCACGCCCGACGCGGGGCCCGTGCCCTCCGGGTTCTTCACGCTGCCGACGACGCCCCTGCGCGCCGGGCACGTCACGTCCGGCAGCGCCGTGTCCACCCGCGCCACCGCCACCGGCTGGAGCGTCAGGCGCGAGGGCGAGTTCGGCGGGGGGACCACGACGAGCGTGAGCGTGGAGTCCTCGGCGCCGGGCAGCGACAGGAGCTGG
>NZ_JBKGHJ010000645.1:0-3856 GCF_046520365.1 Corallococcus sp. 4LFB | reverse complement strand
CCGGGGCGCGGCAGGGACGCGGGCCGCGCCATCGCGGGCATCGACGGCTGGTAGCTCGTGGGCGCCGCTTCGATCTCCGCGAGCGAGGCCTGCTCCACGCCCTGCGGCGACACCCGCGCGTGCGGCGGCGCGAGCGCGCGCCGGATGGGCCGGGTGACGTCGTCGTCATCCTCCGGCGCCACCCAGACGAACGTGAACTCCACCGGACCGACGGTGATGCGGTCGCCGTCGCGCAGCTGCTTCTCGCCGCCCAGCGGCTGGCCGTTCAGCTGCGTGCCGTTCGCGCTGCCGACGTCCTCGGCGAAGTAGCGCCCATCCCGGGCCGTGATGCGGGCATGACGCCGGGAGACACCGTGGTCATGCAGCACCAGGTCGTTCTCCGAGGTCCGGCCGATCTTCACCTCGGCCTGCTCGAAGGCGAGCTCCCGTCCGACCTGGAGCCCCTGGGTGATGGTGAGCAGGATGGGCAGAGGACTAGCCCCCGACGTTGCCGAACATGAACTGGAACACGATGGGCCCGAAGAGCACCATGAACACCGTCGGGAAGATGCAGGCGATGAGCGGGAACAACATCTTCACCGGGGCCTCACCCGCCAGCTTCTCCGCGCGCTGCGTGCGGTCGATGCGCATCTGCGTGGACTGGATGCGCAGCACCTTGCCCAGGCTCGTGCCCATCTTGTCCGCCTGGATCAGCGCCGTGACGAACGTCGTCAGGGACGGCAGGTCCACGCGCACGATCATGCTCTTGAGACCCTCTTCGCGCGTCTTGCCCATCTTGAGCTGCTTGAGCACCAGCTGCAGCTCCTCACGCAGCGGACCCTGGCGGCCCTTCTCCACCACCTTCGCCAGCGCGCCCGTGAAGTCCATGCCCGCTTCCACCGACAGCGTCAGCAGGTCCAGGTTGTACGGAAGCGCGCGGCTGATGGCCAGGTGACGGCGCTTCACCTGGTCGTTCAACCAGATGAGCGGATAGAACAGGCCCAGCAGCATCACCAGCAGCGACCACGCCAGGTTCATCCCGATGCCGTTGACCACGAACAGGCCGGCCAGCAGGGCGAAGAAGGCGCTGATCTCCTGCAGCGCCATGATGTCCTCGGGCTTGTACTGCGACGGCTCGCCCGCCTTGATGAGCTTGCGGCGCGTCTTGGACTCGTAGCCCGGCCACATGAAGCGCCGGTTCATCGCGCCCAGCTTGCGGATGGCGACGGAGCCCGCGCCCTTCACGCCGCCCGCGGACTCGTCCCGGACTTCCGACAGGAAGCGCTCCAGGACGTTGGAGTACAGGCCGATGCCCAGGAACGCCACCGCGCCCGCGGTCAGCAGTGCCGAGCTGCCCATCAGCAGAACTGTCAGGACTTCCTGCACGGTGCGCCCCGTTTCAGATGTCGATGTTGACGATGCGCCGGATGATGAGGATGCCCATGATCTCCATGATGGCGATCAGGGTCACCAGGATGTAGCCGAAGATGTGGTTCATCATCGGCTCCATCAGGTCCGGACGCATGTAGTTGAGCACCATGCCCAGGACCGCCGGCATGGCCGCGACGATCCACCCCTGGAGCTTGCCCTGGGACGTCAGCGCGTCGATCTTGCCTTCCAGCCGGAAGCGCTCGCGGATCACCGTGGAGATGGTCTCGAACATCTCCGCCATGTTGCCGCCCAGCTGGCGCGCGATGTTGGTGGACACCACCACCAGCTCCAGGTCGTCGCTGCCCACGCGGCGGCCCATGTTGACGAGCGCCTCCTCCAGGGGCACGCCCAGCTTCACTTCCTTCACGAAGAGGCCGAACTCCTGGGACAGGGGCGGCATCGCCTCGCGCGCCACGTGCTCGATGGCCTGGGGGAACGTGAGGCCCGCCTTGAACGCGTTGGCCATGGCCTGCAGCGCGTCCACCAGCTGCACGTTGAACTTCTTGATGCGGCGCTTGCGGTAGTGCTTCACGAGCAGCATCGGCAGGAAGAAGCCGAAGATGGTCGCCAGCACCGCCAGGATGGGGTTGAAGATGATGTAGCTGAGGATGCCCAGGAGGCACATGCAGGCGATGTTGAGGATCAACATCTGCCGCGCGTCGATGAAGAGGAACATGTCGCTCAAGTCGTTCATCGACTTGGCGACGTACCGCTCCTGGTACTGCTCGTACGCCTTCGACAGGACGCTGAAGATCACCAGGCTGAAGAAGAACACCGAGCCGGTGACGAGGAGGAGGACGATACCTGCGAGCATGGGCGCGAATCCCCGGGGGATGAGGGAGGGGTCGGCAGGGCCGCTTCAGCCTGGAAGCGGCCCGCGCGCGACGACTACGGGGAGCCGGCCGAGGCCTTCTCGCCGCTGCCACCGCCCTTGATGATCTGGATGATCTCCCGGCGCTTCTGCTCCAGCACGCGGGTGCGCTCGCCGGACAGCAGCGTGCTGATGGTGGCGCGGCCGCGCTCCTCGATGAGGTCCACGTCGTCCTCGTTGCGCAGCGACAGCGTCAGCTGCCCCAGCTCCGCCGCCAGCACCAGGATCTCCGCCTCTTCCGGCAGCACCATCAGCGAGACGTTGTTGTACTCGCGCTGGTTCTCCGGGATGAGGTTGATGTTCGTGGTGCCGGTGATCTTGCCCGTGGCGACCACGATGATGTTCTGCAGCAGCGTCACGGCGACGCTCTCATCCGTCTGCGGATCGCGGAACGTGCCGATGATGTCCACGTGATCGTTGGGGCGGATCCACCCGCCCACGGACGTGGTCTGCTTCGCCTCGATGGTGATGGCGCGCGCCTTCTTCTGCACCTTCGTGGACAGGCGCTCGGCGGCCTTCGTCGTCTCGAACTGGCTCCAGAGGATGGGGTCGCCGGCCTGCAGCGCCACCAGCACCTTCTGGTTCACGATGTAGTTGGCGGAGTCCGGCTTCACCACCGACGAGGTGACGAACTGCTCCGGCACGGAGCGCTGGGAGATCATCTCGTACGTGATGACCGAACCCTCGGGCATGTCCTGGCCCGCCACCACCACGGGCACCAGGTTCCACCCGCGACGCACATCCGATTCCTTCTTCTTGATGGCCGAGTAGGCCACGATGCCGGCGAGCAAACCGAGCACCAGTGCGACGACGAGCGGGGTCTTACCCTTCAACATGGTTCTAGGTCCTCCAGAACGGTGGGGCGCCGTCGTGGCGGCAGGACAGCTTTGGACGAGGGGGCGATGCCAGGGCGCGAACGGGGCAAGATGTTAGCCATGCCCCAGAGCGGGTGTCAAAACCACCTCTCGTGACAAAGCGGAATCCCGGGACACCCGGGGCTCGCGGCGCCTGTCCGCCCGGCAGGGAGGACGGCACGACACACGGGCCTGATCCGCGGCCTTCTTCCGTCCCGTTCAGGGGAACGGCAGGTTCAGCACGAAGTAGAACGAGTCGTAATAAATCTGGTACGCCTCGAGGAACAGGTCGATGACGTTGGTCTGCTTGTCCTCGTTCCAGCGGATCTTCACCGTGGCGCCGATGACGAGCCCGACGATCAACACCCAGTTGATCATCGAGTACTCCACCATGGCCTGGCCACGGCGGATCCGGCGGGGCGGCGACTTCCGGGGGCTGTTCACGGGGGGAGCGTGCACGTCCGACCTCATGGCCCCATTATCCAGGACCCGGGCCGCCGACGCATCGGTCATGTGGACTGCCCCCCTCCCCTACTGCGCGGGCGTGGAGGGGGCGGCCTTGGCGGGAGGCGAGGCCTGACGCAGGCGGCGCTGGGCCAGCTGGGCCGCGCTGGAGCCGGGGGCCTCGGTGATGATCTGCCCGCAGACGGTGGCGGCTTCCTGGCTCCGGCCCTGGACGGACTCCGACTCGCAGAGCCGTGAGAGCAGGGCCAGCCGCTCG
>NZ_JBKGHJ010000644.1:0-3869 GCF_046520365.1 Corallococcus sp. 4LFB | reverse complement strand
CGCCACGGCCGCGAGCGCCGCCCGCGAGTCCGTCACGCCCAGCAGAGCCACCACGCCGTCGAAGTCCGGCAGGAGGAAGAAGCCGAAGCCCTCCTCGGGGTCCACCTCCGAGGGGCCCCCCGTGAGGCTGCGCAGGAGCAGCGGCGCCAGCGGCGTGTCCGCCAGGGAGGCGCGCGCGTTGCCGGCGCCCACCAGCCGCTCGTAGAAGTCCACCAGCCCCTCCACGTTGCCGCGCAGGCGGGGCACCCACAGCACCGTCTGCGCGTCCTGGGGCACCGCGCGGAGCACCGGACGCGGCACCACGGTGAGCACCACCCGGGCCAGCTCCTTGTCCCCGTCCAGCGCGCGCACCGTGTAGCGGCCCGCGGTGGCCCAGGCGTGCTTCACGCCCGGCGCCGTCTGGGCCGGCGTGCCGTCCCCGAAGTCCCAGGTGATGGCGGGCGCCTTCGGGGCGGTGGAGCCGAAGTCCTCCGGGACTCCCGCCTCCAGCGTGCGCTCGGGCCCCAGGTCCGGCCTGAGGCCCCGGCAGCCGGAGACCCCCAGCCCCACCGCGGCCAGCAGGAGGAAGAGCGGAAGCGGGGACCGGAGCGCGCGGGGTCGGGAGGCCATGGGCCTTTCGGTTAGTAGTCCAACGCGAGCCCGAACATCCAGCGCCGGCTGCCCAGGTTCAGGCCCTTGCCGCCGAAGTTGTTCACATCCGCATGCGTGTACTCGGCGAAGAGGTACGAGTGGTTCACGCCCAGGTCCGAGTCGAAGTCGCGCGCGAAGCGCGGCTCCAGCACGTCCAGGAGGAACGACACGCCGGCGGTGCCCGCCCAGCCCCACTTGCCGCCGCTGGCCTTGTCGCCCTCCACCAGCTCCGTCTCGCTGCCCTTGGTCATCCACCACGGGGAGTAGACGAGCCCCAGCTTGGCGTACGGCACCAGCGGGATGCCCCAGCGGAAGGCCGCGTAGTCGAACTTGTAGAAGGCGTTGAGCTGGATGGGCAGCACCTTCAGCGCCGCCTTGTCCGCCGCCGCCGAGCCGTCATCCAACTTCGCGTCCGCGTACTTCTCCCCGTAGCCCACGCCCAGGCCCAGGCCCGCCGTGCCGATGCCCTGATAGAAGAAGCGCTGGAGCTCCCCCTCGATGAGCAGCAGCGACGCGTCACCGAAGGTGTCCTTGTACGGCGTCGCGCCGTTGAGGGCCTTCTCCGTGTCGATGCGCGGCTTGTAGCCGCCCCCGCGGAAGATGACCGCGCCCGTGCGCGGGGAGCGCGTGGGGATGGTCACCTCCTGCGCCACTGCCGGTACCGCCAAGAGAAGCGCCGCGACTCCCAGGCCCACAGCCCTGCTGCTCATGACACCTTCCTCCGAGACGACAGCCAGATGCCCAGCGCGGCCAGCACCGCGCCACCCGCGATGCCACCACCGGTCGCGGCACAACCGCCGCCCTCCTCGCCGCCGGCATCTTTGTAGGCGTCGAACAGACCATTGCTCTTCACGGGAGTGGCCTCCACCGCGGCGGATTGCGCGCTCTCGTTGCCCGCGGCGTCGATGATGGTCGCCTGGAGCCGGTACGTCACGCCATTCGTGAGGCCGGTGACGACGACGTTGCCCTCACCCGCCGCCTTGGTGACGCGCGTCACGGGCCCCGTGGTGCCCTCCACCGCCAGCGCCCCCACCAGCCCCGCCCCTGCGTCGTCCGTGCCCGCGTCCAGGTCCGTACCCGCGTCCACGTCGGTGCCCGCATCCACGTCGGTGCCCGCATCCGCGTCCGTGCCGGCGTCATCCGTGCCCGTGCCCGCGTCGGCCGACGCCACCGCCGCCGCCTCCACCACGACGGTGGAGTCCGTCTCCGCGCCATTCACCTGCACCGACAGCGCCGAGTCCCGGGGGATGACCTTGGCGATGGTGGGCGCCGGGGGCGCCACCGGGTCGAACTTCACCACGTAGGCGGGCGCCCCCACGTTGGCGTAGGTCGTCTGGCAGTCGGTGCCGTAGAGGCCGCCCAGCTGCCGCGCGGACGCGCACAGGTTGAAGGAGATCTCCGTCTGCTGGGTGTCGCACGTCGCCGCGGGGCCCCCGTCCGCGCCGCTGCCGCGCGCCGCGAGCAAATCCGCCACGCTGAAGTTCACGGTGCCGCTGGTCGCGCCGGTCGCGGTGAGGGTCTCCAGCTTCAGGTCCGTCGCGGCGGGCTCCGAGCCGCAGGTGCCCGTGGTCGCGTAGATGAAGAGCGAGCCGTTACAGATGTTGCCGGAGCGCTGCCAGGTGAAGCGGCGCGCGTTGCCGCACTCACTCTTGGGCACGGTGACCGTCAGGTTCGTCGAGCCGGTCGCCGCGGTCGCGAACGTCACCGTGGGCCCCACCTGGGCCACGGCCGTGGACGCGAAGAGCAGGAGTCCAATGAAGGGAAGGCGCATGGATGGACAGAAGGCTAGCAAGGGCGGGGCCACCCTCAAGCCCCGTCCGGACGGCCTGTTTCCCAGGGAAAACCCCGGGTTCGCGCGCCAAACAGGCAAGGTGCCCCCGGGGGCTTTGCCAAATTGTCAGGCGGGGCGTTCCGCCAGCTTGAGGCCCGCGTCCACCAGGTGGGCGGCGGCCCGGCCGGCGTTGTCCACCGACGCGAAGAGCGTCACCCACTCCGGGGCCTGGGGGAAGGCGCGCACCCGGCCCACGTGGACGGCCGGGTCGCTCATCACCAGCATGGGCATGGGGTAGATGCGCTCGCCCGGGGCGTCCAGCACCTTGAGGGAGGGGGACGTCTTCAGGGCGGCGCGCACCTGCTCCACCGGGCCCGGCTTCTTCAGCTGCACGTTCACGGTGAGGCCGTGGCCGTGGAAGGTGGGCACCTGCACGGCGGTGCCGGCCAGCACGGGCGTCTCGCCCAGGGCGGAGAACAGGCGCGCGGCCTCCAGCGTCCAGCCGCCCTCCTCCTCCGTCCACGGGCTGTTCACCATGAAGCCGCCCACCTGGGGCACCAGGTTGAAGCCCACGCGGTGCGGAAACACCTGCGGCTCCGGCTCGCGGCCGGAGAGCAGGTCCGCGGTCTGCTTCTCCAGCTCGGAGATGCCGCGCACGCCCGCGCTGGAGGCGCCCATCAGCGCCGTCACCTGCGCGCGCACCACGCCGAACGCGCGGCGCAGCGGCTCCACCAGGTGCACCGTGGCGCTGGTGACGAGGCCCGGCAGGCTCACCACGCGGCCCTTGAAGCTGAAGCCCGGCCCCAGGGCCTCCGTGTTGAAGCCCGGCAGGATGAGCGGCACGTTGCCGTCGCTCCGGAAGGCGCTGCTCGCGTCCACCACCCACGCGCCCGCGGCCTGCGCGGCGGGGGCCAGCTTGCGGGAGGCCTCCGCGGGCGTGGCCAGCAGCACGACGTGGATGCCCCGGAAGGCGTCCGCGGAGGCCTGCTCCACCTCCAGCGTGTCCTCGCCGTACTCCACCTCCAGGCCCTTGGAGCGCTCCGAGCCGAAGGCCCGCACCTGCTCCATGGGCACGTCGCGCGCGTACAGGTTGGCCAGCACCTCGCGGCCCACCACGCCCGTGGCGCCCACCACGGCAATCCGAAGGTTCTCTCTCATGACGGGCTCCTTTACGTCACCGCCTCCGCCCGCGCGAGCACGACGACGCGTGCCCGAGGCTTCGGCTTCAGTCTTCCTTCAGCCGCGCCGTGGGCACGGGGCCCGGCAGCGGCGGGAACTTCGGATTGCGCTCCGGCTCGGACGCGCGGACGTAGTGCGGCTCCAGGGCGAACAGCGCCTCCCGCGAGTACGCCTCCGGCAGCCGCGCCAGCCGCCCCACCTCCACCGCGGACGGGAAGGCCGGGCCGGACAGGAGCCGGTGCGGCGCGACGCCGTGCTTCTCCAGCGCCTGCCGGTAGTCCGCGAGCGC
>NZ_JBKGHJ010000643.1:0-3879 GCF_046520365.1 Corallococcus sp. 4LFB | reverse complement strand
GACGACGGGCACTACCGCCCCGGGGGCCGCGGCTCCGACCGCTCCGGGGGCCGCGACGGGCGGCTCGGGTACGGGGACGGGGACCGCCGCACCGTCAGGCTCCACCGCCGCTCCTTCGACGGGGACGACGGCGCCGGTCCAGGGTGGAACGTCGGCCGTGACGCCGTCGGACCAGACGACGTCCGCTCCGCCGCAGGCGCAAGGGGCCGCCCCGAACGCCAACGCGGCCAACGCGGAGCTGGCGGCCTTGCGTCAGCGCATCGCGGACCTGGAGCAGGAGCTGGAGACCCGCGACACGCGGGCCACGGAGCGCACCCAGGCCGTGCAGTCCCAGGTGGATACGCACGAACAGCGCGCCTACCAGACCGAGCGCAGCCGGCAGCAGCGGCTGGCGCGCATCCAGTCCGGCGGCCAGTGGATGCTCGCGGCGGATCAGGCGCTGGAGCAGGGCGAGCTGGACGTGGACAACGCGCTGGGCATCGCCGACCGGGACTTCTCCGTCGTGCGCCAGAGCGCCTCGAGCGATGGGCAGGGCACCGTCGTGGTCCAGGCCGAGCGCATCCGCGCGCAGATCGCCCTCGCGCGGGACGCCGCCAGCCGCCGGGACGTCTACGCCGCGCGCATCGCCCTGCAGAACGCGGGCTACATGGTGCAGCTGGCGCGCGCCGCGAGCCTGGAGCGCTCGGGCACGTCCAACTCCCTGCTCAATCCGTGATGCGCGGGGTGGCGCGGGCCGGCGCGTCCGCGGGCCTCGCGATGAGGTAGCCCTGCACGAAGTCCACCCCGTGACGGCGCACCCAGGACAGCTCCTCGGGCGTCTCGATGCCCTCGGCCACGGTCTGGATGCCGAGCTGGCGGGCGATCTCCAGCAGCTTCTCCACGATGGACGCCTTGTAGGGGTCCGCGTGGACGCCTCGCACCAGCTCCATGTCCAGCTTCATGAACTCCGGCCGGAGCTGGTGGATGAGGTTCAGCGACGAATAGCCCGCGCCCAGGTCGTCCAGCGCCACCTTGAAGCCCGCCGCGCGGTAGAAGTCCACGATGGCGCGCAGGTGCGCGGCGTTCGCGGCCCGGTCGGATTCGATGATCTCGAAGACGACGTGCGACTCCGGGATGCCCGACTCGCGGATGGCGGCCACGGTGGAGCGCAGGCAGAAGGCCGGGTCGTAGATGGCCGTGGGCGTGAAGTTGATGAACAGGTGCGTGCTCAGCTGGTGCCGCACCGCCTCGCGGATGGCGGTGGTGCGCGCGGCCAGGTCCAGCTGGAACAGCAGGTCCGCTTCGCGCGCCGTGTCGAACATCCGGTTCGGCGGCACCAGCGCACCACTGGGGTCGCGTCCGCGCAGCAGCCCCTCGTGCGCGAAGATGCGGGAGGTGTCCTGCGCGTGGACGATGGGCTGGAAGAACGTGGTGAGCCGCGACTCCGCCAGCATGTCCACCAGCCACCCGGACTGATGCAGCGTGGTGAGGCGCTGCAGTGAGTCCACGCGCGGGAAGTCCGCCATGCCCGGCTCGCCGTCGCCCACGACGAAGAGGGCGCGCGTGCCCCGCACCTCCTCCGCCGTCAGCACGTTGGGCAGGTGCGAGGAGAGCTGCCGCAGGCCGCCCTCCCCCATCTCCACCACCACGCATTGCGCGTCGGTGCGCAGCTGGTAGCTGCCCCCCGAATCCCGCAGGTGCGCCACCAGCTTGCCCAGGCTGTGGCCCAGCGGCGGCCACAGGAAGAGGCGCCCCGGCGTGTCAGGCGTCTGCGGCAGGGTCTGGCAGCGGCCACATCCGTTCAACGGGGTCATGAAACAGCCTCGGCGTCACGGGGTGTGGCGGAAGATGAGCAGTCCGCGCGTCGTGTCCCACCCATACACCAGCCCGTCCGCGACGTGAACGCCCTGGAGCCCCTCGAAGTAGCCCTGGCCGCGGCCGCGTCGGATTCGCTCCAGGTGTTGAAGTACCCGGCGGCCTTCGGCGTGCCCAGCGTGGACACGTCATAGACGCGCAGGCCGTCCTGGTAGTTCGCCACGTAGAGCGTCGTTCCGGACAGGACCATGCCCCCCAGGGAGGCCTCCGGACGCAGCGCCAGCTCCCCGCGCTGCACGATGGCCTCCGGGTGCGTGGCGTCCAGCGCGAGCAGCGAGGAGCCCCACGCGTCCGACCCCTGGAAGACGACGGTGGAATCCCCCAGCTTGCCCACGGCCAGGGCGCTGGTGGACGGACCGCCGAAGCGGCCCAGCAGCTTGGGGGCCTTGGTCGTCGCCACGTTCGTGAGGTCCGTCACCGTCACGCCGTAGCTCCAGTTGCTCACGTACAGGCGGCCGTCCTGCACGGCCAGGGCGTAGGGGAACTCGCCCAGGGTGGTGGACGAGCCCTCCACCGTGTAGCGCACCACGAGCGTGGGCGCGGCCGGCTGGGTCACGTCCACCACGACGACGTCCGACTTGGGCTGCGGCGACGCGACGTAGAGCAGGTTGCCTTCCTTCGCCAGCGAGTCCACCCGCACCGCCAGGTCCGCGAGGAACGTCTTGTCGCAGAGCGGCACCACGGGGTTCGAGGCCAGGTCGCAGATGCGCAGGCCCGTGGCGTAGGTGCCCAGGTAGAGCGTCGTGCCGCTGATGAGGGAGGTGGTGTACGTCTCCGAGGGGAACTTCTGCTCGGACACCAGCGTGGGGTGCGCGGGGTCCTTCACGTCGTAGACGAACAGGCCCTGGTCTCCCGCGGTCACGTAGGCGTAGCCGCCCGCCGTCACCACGCTGGAGGGCACGCCGCGGGGCAGCGCCGCCTGCCCCACGAGCGTCACGCGGTCGGACTCGGACTCGCCATCGCGCCGCGTCACGCGCGTGGCGGTGAAGGTGCCCTGCCTCACGGTCTCCCCGTTGCGGCAGACGCGGGCCACGCCCAGCACCGTGCCGGGGCCTGAGGCCTTGCAGCCCGCGAACGCGTAGCGCACCGCCGACCCGTCCGACCCGGTCACGTCGCTGGCCAGGAAGAACGTGTCCGGGGTGATCTGCTTCGTCGTCATCCCCAGGCCGATGAGCAGCGGATCCCCGGGCGAGAAGCGGATCGCGGAGGGGCCCGTGTAGCCGTCCTCGAAGTTGATGTTGGTGTTCCAGATGCCTTCGGCCTGAACGGCACCCAACGTCGACCGGTCACATCCGGTCAGGTCGATGGCTTCAACCTGACACTCGGCCTTGTTGTCGGAACTGTCCTTGCCACAACCGAAGGCGAGGAACGCGCTAGCGGCGACGAGAGCGAAACGATTCATTCCCTCCTCCATACCGGGCGATCCCGACCGACGCCAAGTCCCCAGGCGCGCGCGGAGGGGAATGGCCCGGGACGTCCACCGCAACGCAAAGAAACAAAACGACCGCTTGTGCGTTTCCGGTGGGAGAGGGAGCCTTCCTCCGGGCCCCTGACAGCCTGTCTCCTCGCCTTACCGAGGTGCTTTTTGAACCCCCGTCCGCACGTCATCGCCGTGCTGCTGGCCCTGCTCCTGCCGGAGCTCGCGCTGGCCCAGGTCTTCGTCGTTCCCCGCCGCGCGGGGAAGACGCCCGTGAACAGCTACGAATTCGAGTGGCGGCACATCGACATCCTCGTGGGGCCCGCCGCGACCGGCATGGCGAAGCCCGCCGACCACACCGCGCATGAGCAGCCGCCCGGCACGCAGGGCGGCGCCAATCCGAACGCGCCCACCACGTCGCCGCAGACGGGCGACACGCAGTCCCCGCCGGGAGGGCCGGAGGTCACGCCTTCGGGCAACGTGCCCACCCAGGTCTCGGGGGATCGGATGCCCGCGACGGACGGCGTCTCGCTGGACATGGGCGCGTCGGACGCGGGCGCCCCCGCCGGCCGTCGTGGGCCTTCCCGACGGCGGCATCCCGCCCCGGG
>NZ_JBKGHJ010000642.1:0-3896 GCF_046520365.1 Corallococcus sp. 4LFB | reverse complement strand
GTGGAGACCCTGCCCGTGCCCTTCGCCACCTTCCACCAGGCCCCGCTGGACGGCGGCATCCGGCTGGTCACCGTGACGCGCGGCCCGCTGTCGGAGGCCGTCGCCGCGAGCGCCGCCAACCCGCTCCTGTTCGAGGACGCGTCGCTGGAGCGCATCGACCCGGGCGCGGACCGCGTGTCCGCCACGCCCGTCCACGACGCGTGCCAGCTGTTCCCGGGCGCGCGGCTCATCGCCATCAACGTCACGGGCGAGCCCGCCTTCTACCGCTCCGACCTGGGCTGCGACGTGCGGGAGGTCCGCGTGGACGTGGGCATGCCCCCCGCGGAGGCCTTCACCGGCCGGGGCCCGCCTTCGAGGCCACCTACGACGCGGGCCGCGACGCGGTGATGCGGGCGCGGCTGGACTGAAGAAGCAGCAGGCCCTTCAAGGCGCGGTGAGCAGGCCCGTCACGTCCCGCCAGCCGCCCTGGCAGGGGGCGGTGTCCGTGGCCAGGTAGTGCCCCACCTGTCCGGGCCCGAGCGCGACGATGGCGGACGAGCGCGTCCCGTAGCCCTCCGTGTGGATGCACAGCGCCTGGAGCTGCTGGAGGAAGTCCGCGGGCAGGTCGTCCTCCGCGAGCGCCCCCGTCGCGGCCTCGCGGGGCGGCAGGGCATGGTCCGCCAGGGCCGCCTGGAGTCCCGTCACCAGCTCCGGCCACGGGCGCTTCGCCACGGCGTCGGCCAGCGCGTGCGCCCGCCGCACCTTGGGCAGCGCCAGGTTGTCCAGGCTGTCGTTGGGGAGCACGTGCACGCCGGCCGGGACGTCCTCGTGCAGCAGGTGGGCGTGGCCCGGCCGGGCGTAGGCCACCCGCAGCGTGTGGGCGTCCCCGTAGAGCAGGTTGAAGGGGAGGAACTCCGGGGCGGGCAGGGTGCCGAGGTAGCGCTCGATGGCCTCCACCGAGCCGGCCTGGAGGGCGCGCAGCACCACCTCGCCCCGGGAGCGGGGGGCCAGGCCCAGGCTCCGGGCGCCGCGCTGGTTCGTCAGGGCGACGACGACTCCCTCGTTGGTGACCCCCATCCACGTTCCGCCCCGCTCCACGTCCTGGCCGCCCACCACGCGGGGGGACTCGGAGAGGACCTTCGGCCCGTGGGCGGGGCGCGCAAGGAACTCATCGCGGTTGGCGGCGAGGACCAGCGGCCACTCGGGGTGGACGTTACGCAGGACGAGGACGGTGCACATGGCGTCCGGTCGATAACATCCCCCTTCGCGCCATGCAGCCCCCGGCCTGCATGTTGGCGATGACCTCGTATCCCCGAGCGGCTATGGTCCGCCGCCCTCAGGAGAGTCCCATGGCGGAGAGAACCCTCGTCACCAGCGCCCTTCCGTACGCGAACGGCGCCGTCCACCTCGGCCACGCCGTCGAGTACATCCAGACGGACATCTACGTCCGCTTCCTTCGCTCGTGCGGCCAGGACGTCGTCTACTTCTGCGCGGACGACACCCACGGCACGCCCATCGAGCTCAACGCCGCGAAGCACGGCGTCGCGCCGGAGCAGTTCGTCGCGCGCTTCCACGATGAGCACCAGCGCGACTTCCGCGACCTGGACGTCCGCTTCGACTCCTTCCACTCCACCAACTCGCCGGAGAACCGCCACTACGCGGAGCTCATCTACGGGCGCTTGAAGGACGCGGGCGACATCGACCGCCGCGACATCGAGCAGACCTACTGCGAGAAGGACAAGCGCTTCCTGCCGGACCGCTTCATCCGGGGCACCTGTCCCAACTGCAAGTCGCCGGATCAGTACGGCGACGCGTGCGAGAAGTGCGGCAAGACGTACAACCCCACGGACCTCATCGACCCGAAGTGCGCGCTGTGCGGCACGCCGCCGGTGCGCCGCAACTCCGAGCACCTCTTCTTCCGCCTGTCTCGGCACGCGGACTTCCTGCAGGAGGTCCTCAAGCGCCCCGGCTTCATCCACCCGGGCCTCGCCACGCAGCTCCAGGGCTTCTTCGAGAAGGGCCTGGCGGACTGGGACATCAGCCGCGACGGGCCGTACTTCGGCTTCGCGATCCCAGGGGAGACGGACAAGTTCTTCTACGTCTGGCTGGACGCGCCCATCGGGTACATCGCCACGACGGAGAAGTGGGCGAAGGAGTCCGGCCGCTTCCCGGACGCGCTCGCGTACTGGGGCAAGGACGCGCCCACGCGCATCGTCCACTTCATCGGCAAGGACATCGTCTACTTCCACGCGCTGTTCTGGCCCGCGGTGCTGAAGGTCGCGGGGCTCCACGTCCCCAATGAGATCAAGGTGCACGGGCACCTGACCGTGAACGGCGAGAAGATGTCCAAGACGCGCGGCACCATGGTGCCGGTGCGCGACTACCTGGACCTCCTGGACCCCAGCTACCTGCGCTACTTCTACGCGGCCAACCTGGGCGCGGGCGTGGAGGACCTGGACCTCAACCTCAAGGACTTCCGCCTCCGGGTGAACGGCGAGCTCGTCAACAACGTGGGCAACCTGGCCAACCGCGCGCTGTCGCTGCTGGCCGGGCCGCTGGAGAAGAAGCTCGCGCCGGGCCGCGCGGAAGGGGCGGGGCGCAAGCTGGTGGAGGACGCGCTGGCGCGCGTGCCGGAGGTGCGCGAGGCGTTCGAGAAGCTGGAGTACCGCAACGCCATCAAGGTCATCACGGAGATCGCCTCCACCGCGAACGCGTTCCTGCAGACGGCCGCGCCGTGGGCGCTGGTGAAGAAGGACGCGGAGGCCGCGCGGGCGGACCTGTCGGACGCGGCGGACGTGGCGTACCTGGTGGGCGCGCTGCTGGCGCCGGTGACGCCGCGCGTGTCGGAGAAGCTGTTCGCGCAGCTGGGGGCGGAGCCGCTGACGTTCCAGGCGCTCGCCACCGCGAAGTACCCGCTGCTGGACCGCACCCGTCCGCTGGGCACGCCGGAGCCGCTCCTGCCCCGGCTGGAGGAGGAGCGCGTCAACGCCATCATCAAGGTCCCCGAGGGGACGCCGGCCGCCGAGCCCGCGAAGGCCGGTGGCAAGGACAAGAAGACGGAGAAGAAGCCCATGGAAGCGAAGGGTCCGGACGGCGCGCCCACCACGCAGGCGTCCCCTGGCGCGGGGGCGGCGGAAGGCGCGCCCGCGGCCGACATCGAGTTCGCGGACTTCGCCAAGGTGGTGCTGAAGGCGGGGCGCATCGTGGCCGCGGAGAAGGTGAAGGGCGCGGACAAGCTGCTCAAGCTGGACGTGGACCTGGGCGAGGGCACGCCGCGCACCATCGTGTCCGGCATCGCCGAGGCCTACCCGGCGCCGGAGGCGTTGGCCGGCCGGCGCGTGGTGGTGGTGGCGAACCTGAAGCCGCGCAAGCTCAAGGGCATCGAGTCGCGCGGCATGCTGTTGACGGCGGGCTCGGGCGGCAAGGACCTGTCCCTGCTGGAGCCGGGCGACGTGCCGCCCGGCGCCGACGTGAAGTAGCGCGGACGCAGTGGCTTCAAGGACACGCCGGGGGGCATTCCGCCACCCGGCGAGCGAGGTGACGAGACGTGGCGGACTGGCGTGCCGAGCGGGACCGCGCCCTGTTGACCCTGGAGCGTGAGAAGCGTCCGGCGAGCCGGGCCGAGGCGGCGGACCTGTTGTTCCAGCTGGCCTCCGAGGAGCCCACGCACGCCGACGCGTTCGCGGACGTGCTCGTGCGCCTGCTCGCGGATGCGCAGCCGGAGGTGCGCCGCTCGGGCGTGAGCCTCGCGTCCGTCATCCTGCCGCCGGAGCAGCTGCCGGACATGCTCCTGCCCCGGCTGCGCGACGAGGACACCCGCGTGCGCCTGGAGGCCACCGGGCGGCTCGCGGACCTGGCGCTGCCGCACGCGCGCGGGGCCCTGCCGGCATGCTGGAGGACCCCACCCGGACGGTGCC
>NZ_JBKGHJ010000641.1:0-3905 GCF_046520365.1 Corallococcus sp. 4LFB | reverse complement strand
CCCAGACGCTCCAGGCGCCCTCCCAGCCCCAGCCTCCACCGGTGGTCCCGCAGGTGGAGGTGCCCCTCCTCACGCGCCAGCCCGCCACCTCCGAGTCCGCCAACGAGCGCACCGCCTCCGACGGCCGGTCCCAGGACGCCGCGCGGCAGGCGCTGGAGGGGCGCGCGAAGCTGCGCGTGGCCCTCCTCAACCGGCTCCACCGCGGCCTCACGGAGGTGGAGAAGAAGCTGAGCGCCTTCCTCGCCAACCCCGGCCGCCAGGGCGTCGTCACCCTGCCCGTGGTCCTGAGCGAGAGCTCCGTCACCCACGAGTGGTGGAAGTCCGCGAACGCGGTCCCCGAGGACCGGGCCTACCTGGCCCAGGCCCTGGGCGAGCCCGGCTCCGTGGATGACGCCACGCTGCTGGGCACGCTGCGCGAGGAGGTGCGTCAGGCTTTCGCGGAGTTCCCCCGCACGCCCGCGGGCATCGAGGCTCGCAAGGCCTACGACGCCGTCCTCCAGAAGTACGAGGCCGCCCGCATCCAGCCCGTCATCTCCGGCCACGACACCGGCCCGCTGGTGGAGGAGTGCGCGCGGCTGGGCCTGGCGTACGGGAAGGACTTCACCCGCTCCCTGCTCCTGGCCCCGTGGATGCTGGCCATCAGCCAGAGCCCGGATGAAGGTTCCAGGACGCAGGTGATGGTGGCGGGCCTCACGCTGCCCCAGCTGGGCGCGCTGGTGGGCCACCTGCGCCAGCTGAACCCGCTGCTCAGCAACGCGCAGCTGCGCGCGCTGCTGTTGCGCGCCTCCACGGACATGAAGCTCGCGCTGCGCAAGGTGCTGGGCCAGCAGGAGGTGGAGCAGGTGCAGGCCCTGGCGCGTCAGCTGCTCCGGCTCCAGGCCGTGCAGCACCTCACCGTCTGAAGCGCCCGCGCGTCAGGCGCGGAAGACGGTGGGCCGCAGCGCCAGCTCCGCCGTCGAGTCCAGCGTCACGGACGCGAGCAGCGACTCCGCCACGGCGCGCGTCGCGTCCAGCCGGTGCACGCGCTGGGTGTACGTGAAGGTGAAGGCCACCTGCTCCCTCAGCACGTGGAACTGGAGCTGCGCGAGCGCCAGCCCCTGCATGCGGAAGGAGTACTCGCGCAGCACGCCGGCGTTGGCGCCGAAGGTGGCCTTGCGCTCCGACAGCTGGCGGAAGGCCTCCGCCCCGCGCACGCCCTCCAGCATGCGCGCGGCGAACTGCTCCAGCGTCTCACCGGGGACCGCGGGCTCCAGCGACACGACGAGGTTCGCGCGGAAGCCGTCCTCCTCCGGCCCCACCGCCACGACCTGGCTGGCGTCGAACCAGCCGTCCGGCAGCGAGACGCGCAGGGGACCGTGGCGGATGGACCTGGGGGCCATGAGGCGTCAGCCCCTTATGAGGACTCGCGGCCGAAGTTGGACATGGCGCGCGAGCCGCCGCCGTCCGTGTTGCCGAGCGCGACGGCCTTCAGCCCGCCCTCCGCCGCGGCCTGGGCCTCGGACATGCCCTGGGCGCTCTCGACGATCATCTGCCCGCCGCCCTGGTGCTGGTTCCAGCTGATCTCCATGGAGTCCGCCAGCCGCTGGGCGTCCACCGGAATCTGGGAGCCGGTGCTGGGGTCCTTGAGCAGGTAGCGGCCCTGGTCGTCCTTGCCCTCCACGGAGACCCAGTGCGCGCGGCCCGTCTCGCCGGGCTTCGTCGTGGGGTCCACCAGGCAGGAGTCCACCTGCACCGCGGCCTTGGCCCCGCGGGCGAGCGCGTCGTCCAGCGCCTTCGTGTCGAGCTTGGACGACGTCTGCGTCACCTTCGCGCCCTGGTTGGCCAGCATGTTGGACAGCTCATGCGGCGACGTGCCCTGCCCCTGCGTGAAGCGCGACTCCAACGCGTCCATCTTCTGCGTGTCGGACGCGGGCTGCGTCTGGGTGGTGCCCAGCTCCTTGCCCAGCATCACCGCCACCGCGGCGCCGCAGTTGTTCTCCTTGGTCTGCTTGAGCACCGCGGGGTCCGCCCCCGCGTCCTCCCAGCCGCCCAGCTCCGGCGCCTGGGGCGCGGCCGCCAGCGTCCCGGGGATGCCCAGCTCCTGCGCGGACGCGCCCGCGCTGGCCTGGAAGCGGCTCGCCCACGCCTCGTTGAGGGCCTGCACCGCCGCGAAGGCGTCCGAGGCCTGCTCCGTCTGGACGGGCGTGGGCGCCCCCTCCACCTGCGAGACGACCTTCTCTTCCGGCAACCCGACCTGCTGCGCGGTCTGCTGCGGCTGGGTGGACGGCTTCACCTCCGCCAGTTGCTGGAAGGTGCGGAGGAGGTTGGAAGAGAGGTTCACGCTCACGGTGGGGGCTCCGGAGGGGGGGAATGGGGGATGCCATCCTACCCGGGATGCCGCCGCGTGTTAAGAGTCCCCGGACGGATCCAACCCGTGCTTGCGCAGGAGTTTCCGAAGGTAGACACGGTCGATGTCCGCCTCGCGGGAGGCCCGGGAGATGTTGCCCTCGCAGCGCTCGATGAGGTTCTTGAGGTAGTCGCGCTCGAACACTTCGATGAGGTGTTCCTTGGCCTCCTTGAAGGGAAGGTCCAGGTCCGGGCCCCGGCGGCCGTCCGCGCCCGGGGGTGGCTCCAGGTCCGGCAGCGCCTCCTCGCCCAGGTTCACCACCTGCTCCACCACGTTGCGCAATTCGCGCACGTTGCCCGGCCAGGGGTACTGCATGAGCAGGGCGCGCGTCTGGTCCGACAGCGCGCTGGGGGGCCGGCCCAGTTGCTTGAGCATGTGGTCGATGAGGTACGGGATGTCCTCCGGGCGCTCGCGCAGCGCGGGCAGCGTGACGCGCAGCACGGCGAGCCGGTGGAACAGGTCGCGGCGGAACTTCCCCTGCTGGACGGCCTGCTCCAGGTTCACGTGCGAGGCGGCCACCACGCGCACGTTCACCGTGAAGTAGTCGTTGCCGCCCACGCGCTTGACCTGCCGGCGCTCCAGCACGCGCAAGAGGCGCGGCTGCAGCTCCAGGGGCAGCTCGCCAATCTCGTCCAGGAAGACGGTGCCGTTCTGCGCGCGCTCGAAGGCGCCCGCGCGGTCGGACTGGGCGCCGGTGAACGAGCCCTTCACGTGGCCGAAGAGCTCGGACTCGATGAGGGTGGAGGGCACGCCCGCCAGGTCCACGATGACGAAGGGGCCCTTGGCGCGCGGGCTCTGCTGGTGGATGGCCTCCGCGCACAGGTCCTTGCCCGTGCCCGTCTCGCCGTGGATGAGCACGTCCGCGCCGCCGGGCGCCAGGCGCTCCAGCACGGTGAAGGCCTCGCGCATCTTGCGGCTGTGGCCCACGAGCGCGCCGAAGCTCTCGCGCGAGGACAAGGGCAGCGAGCGCTCGCGCGTGTCCTCCGGCACCAGCTTCAGCTCGGTGGTGCCCAGGGTGATGACGCTGCCGGGGCGCAGCTCCATGGCGGTGAAGCGCAGGCCCTCCACGAACGAGCCGTTGTGCGAGCCCAGGTCCGTGGCGACGACGTGCTCGTCGTGCACCTCCAGCTTCAGGTGCTGGCGGGAGACGGCCTTGTCGGAGAGGACGATGTCACACGTGGGGGCCTTGCCCACCACGTACGTCCCCTGCTTGAGCGGGTGGGCCTTGCCGGCCTCCGCCCCGGAAAGCACCCGGAGCACCATCCGCACCTGTCCGGCACGGCCCCGGTTCAAGGTGGCCGTGGCATCCAGGAGCGCCTCGTCCTCGTCTGGCGGCAGCGACACGGCGCGGGACGGTAGCACGCCCCGCCACGGCCGCCAGCAGCCGCGAGTGCCGACCTACCGGCGCCGGCCCGGGGCGGCTTGCGGGCGGGCGGGCGCGGGGACTCCTGGGGCAGGGCCTCAAGCCACGAGTCCACCTCCCCCACGCGCGCGTCCAGGCCGGACTCGGTGAAGCGCT
>NZ_JBKGHJ010000640.1:0-3907 GCF_046520365.1 Corallococcus sp. 4LFB | reverse complement strand
CTCCGCGGGCGCGGGGCGGATCCACGTGCGGCAGCGCCGCCTCAGGTCCTCCAGCGCCGCGCGGTCCACGCCCCGGCCGCGGCAGGGTGCGCTCCATCAGGGTGCGCAAGTCCTTCACGGTCCCGAGCTGGGCGAAGTCACGCTGACACGCGTACTTGAGAGGTCCAACGAGGCTGGCGAGCGGGTGGTTCACGCGGATTTTCCAGCCTCCATCCTACGAAGCACGCCTGACGCCGCGCGGAAAACGAAACCGGGGGAGCGAGCCCAGGCCCGCCCCCCCGAAGGACACCCGGCCAGCCGGGCTTCAGCTCGCGCTGGCCGCCTCTTCCTGCGGATCCTCGAAGCTGATCTTCACGACCTCCAGCTCGCGGACGCCGCCGGGGCTCTGCACCGTCGCGATGTCGCCCACCTTCTTGCCGATGAGCGCGCGCGCCACCGGTGAGGTGACGGCGATCCACCGCTTCTTCAGGTCGGCCTCCGTCTCCCCCACCAGCCGGTAGCTGATGGTCTTGTCGTTCTCCGTGTCCACCAGCTCCACGGTGGCGCCGAAGACGACCTTGTCGCCGCCCAGCTTCGCCGGGTCGATGACCTCCGCGCGGGCGATCCAGTCGCCGAGGGTCAGGATGCGCCCCTCGATGTGCGACTGCTTCTCCTTGGCCGCGTGGTACTCGGCGTTCTCACGCAGGTCGCCGTGCGCGCGCGCGACCTCGATCTCACGCGAAATCTTGCCCCGCTCCACGGACTGGAGGTGCTTCAGCTCGTCCTTGAGCTTCTGCAGACCGTGGGGGGTCATCGGGATGTTGTCGCTCCCGCTCATCGAACCACCGCTCCTTCCATCACCTGGCTGCATGCATCGGAGGTCCGGCGCTCCCTCCTGGAACCCGGCCCGCGACTCGAAAGGGTCAATGTAGGGAACGAGCGACTCGCGGGTCAACGAAAGCCTCACCGTGACCGTCCGGTAGTGGCTGGGCGCCCGACGGCCGACCCGTTAGGCTGCCCCCCGTGTTGTCCGTCCAGGAATTGCGCGCGCTCGCCTCCGCCCTCCCCGTGGGCGCCTTCCAGCACCAGCTGGGCCCCTTCGCGCTGGTGCAGCGTCCGCCGTCGGAGCTGTCCGCCGCCGCGCTCGCGCCCACCCGCATGGCGGATCCCGGCGACGTCGAACAGGGCATGCTCGCCCTGCTCTTTGAATTCGACGACCTGCTCGTCGCCACCCTCCCCAACCTCAAGGACTCCGACGTGCTGAGGATTGGCCGGAGGCTGGACTGCGAGCTGGTGCTGGACGACGCGTCCGTGTCCAAGCAGCACGCGGAGCTCAAGTGGAGCCGCGCCGAAGGGCGCTGCACCGTGCGCGACCTGGGCTCCACCAACGGCACCTTCGTCAACGCCAGCACCACCGGGAAGCGCGAGGTGCCGCTCAGGGGCGGCGACATCCTCAGCTTCGGCAACGTCCAGTTCTGGTACCTGCTCACCGACGCGCTGCACGAACGGCTGCGCGCGGGCGCGGCCTCCGGCCTGGGCTCCCACTCCGGCTGAAGGCCGCCCCGCCCCGCTTCACGGACAGGCGCCGCAGTCCGCCGCGCACGCGTCGTACGTGTTGGACGTCCCGCAGTGCTCCGTGACCTGGCAGACGCCGTCACCGCACACGGCCACGTCCGCGTCGCGCACGTACGTGGAGAGCGGCTGGAAGGTGACCCCGCCCGCCGTGCAGCTCGCGAAGGCCCGCCCGGCCGTGCCCTCCGGGGTGCACGCCGCCGAGCAGCTCCCCACGTAGACGAGCGGCGCGCACGTCATGCGCGGCGCCCCGGTGCCGTCCACCACCGCGCACGCGCGCGTGGTGCTCTGGTTCGCGGCGAGGGGCGGGTTCTGGCTGCCCGCGTAGATGCCCTGTCCCTGGAAGAGGTTGCCGAAGAAGCACGACTCCGGCCGGGAGAACGTGGCCAGCTCCTCCGCGGAGGAGGCAATCGCCTGCCCCAGCCCGTCCCGGCCCTGCACGGAGATGGGCACGCTCACGGCGAAGGGGTTGGCGTGCGCGGCGAGGCACGCGGAGACGATCTGCTGCTCCGCCAGCGTCGCGGGCGCGCCCCCGGCCCAGCCCGGCGCCAGGCCCAGCAGCCCCGTCCAGGTGTGCGCCGTGTTCGTCGCCGCATGCGTGTACGCGCGCGTCTGCCCCGCGGGGACGGCGCAGCGCACGACGTAGCGCATGACCTCATCCGCGAGCGCCGGATCCGCGCTGAACCACGACGCGAAGGCGGCGGTTGACATGCCATTGAAAGACAGCCCGTTGAAAGACAGGCCGTTGAAAGACAGCCCGTTGTACGACAGCCCGTTGGCGGACAGCTTGTTGTAGCTGAGGGCCGCCTGCTCCCGCGTGGCCAGGGAGTCCATTGGCGCGGGTTCGCTCGCGCCAGGGTCACAGCCCGCCCCCAGCACCGCCAGGGTCAGGACCCAGGCCCCCAACAGCGTGCGCACTCCCGCTCCACGACAACCGCTCTCCATGTTCCCCATGTGTGCACCCTCCTGCCGCCTCGGGGTCCTCCGGCCGGACCCACAGTCATTCGGACGAGAAGGGCGTCAAAGACAAACGGGCGAGCAGCGCCCCCTCACGCACGAAAAGTGTGACCACGTTGTACGTGGGGCAAGGCACGAGAGGCACGGGAAACGCGGGAGCGAGGTCAGAGCCGACACTCGGGGCGTCTGGGGTTGAACGCGTGGGCCAGGGTCCATCCAGGAACGTGAAGGCCGTGGCCCTCCGGGGCGAGGGGACGTGTCCCCACCCCGGCGCCACGGCCGCCCGTTTCATCCGGTGAGAGGCTGGGATTACCGCTGCCGCTGCGTGCCGAGCTTCACGCGGGCCTTGTCCAGCTTCAGGGCGGCCAGCTCGCGCTTGATGTTGGCCAGGTCCGCCTTGGACATGAGGCCCGGATCATGTCCGCCCGGGGGGCCGCCGCCCTTGGGGCGCGGACCTTCGGGGGCGACGGCGCCGCCGCGGTCCGGGTCCACCAGGGACGTGCCGCCGCGCTCCACGGAGGACAGCGTCTTGAAGCCGGCGGTGGTGCGGGCCGCGTCCTTCTGGCTGACCTGCTTGACCAGCGTGAGCTTCCCGCTGCTCCGGTCGTACCGGTACATCCGGGTGCCCTTGGCGCCGTCATCCACGGCCACGTCCACCGTGCCGGTGGACTTCACCGTCGCCGGGCTGGCGACGGGCTTCGCCGTCGGGGCGACCTTCACCGCATTGTTCGGCGCCCTCGCCTGCTGGGCCCCGGCCTGCGCCGCCGACAGGGTGATGACTCCCACGGACATTGTTCCCACTGCGGACTTCCAACGCGTAATCATGATGCCTCCCGGTTCCCATACGCGCGCGGGCGCGAATCTTCGCCGGAATTCCGGCTATTCGAACGCGACCAGGTCCTGGACCCACCGGGCGCTGCCCTGCTGGAGCCACCGGGCCCGGGTGTCCCGGAGCGCCTGGGCGGGCGGTGTGCCGCGCCGCAGCGAGTCCTGCAGCGCCTGGAAGAAGGCCCCGGCCTCCACGTCCGGCACCTCCGTGGACGGCGCGACGACGGCCGGCCCCGCCTGGATGAGCGCGGCCGCAGGCTCACACCGCGTGGTAGCGCACGCGCCCACGTTCGCGTCGCAGGCGGCCAGCATCACCACCGGGGCGCCCTGGAGGGTCTGCCCCTCCAGGTCCTCCGCGGTGAGCGCATAGCGGCCGGCCGCGTCCGGGGACAGCGCCAGGAAGGCCGCGTCGGACACGGCGCCGGAGAGGCCGTGCGTGTGCAGCTCCACCTCCGTGGCGTCCTTCATCTCCGCGAGCACCGCCTCCGGCGTGGCCGCGCGGCCCCGCAGGTGCACGTCGCCCGGGCCGTCACGCCCTTCCACGGCATCAGGCGCGGCAGCCCAGCGCCGC
>NZ_JBKGHJ010000063.1:0-24391 GCF_046520365.1 Corallococcus sp. 4LFB | reverse complement strand
GCGCGCAGGGCCGTGCTGCCCCGGGCTCCGCGGATCAGCTCGGAGACCTGGCCGCGCGGCTGGCCGAGGCCCGCGCCTCCGACCTCACGCCCTCCGCGAGCCCCACGCCGCTGGAGATCGGCGCGCCCACCGGAGGCCCGGTGGCACTCGATGGACTCGATGGAACCGTCGAAGCGGCGGGCCTGGGGGGCAGCACGTCGCCCATCGGCGCTCCCCCGCCAGGGACCACCATTGATGCCCCCAGCGCGGGCGGTGAAGCCGCCACGCCGGATCCAACGCCCGAGCCCGCCGCCCTCCCCGCGGGAACGGCCCCGGCGGCATGGACGAGGCCGCGCGCATCGACACGGTGGTCTCCGCGCTGTCGGCGCGGGGCGACGTCCGCATCGTCATCCGCCCGGCCTCCGGTGGCACGGGGCCCGGAGCCGTCGCGAAGCCTCCCCCCATCCAGACGGATGCCACGGTCGACACGGGCCGTCCGGAGGAGCGTCCCACGCCCGCGGCCCCCGTGGCTCCGGCCGCGATGGACTCGCGGAAGCAGCTGGCCGAGGCCCACGCGCAGGGCGTCCAGGGCATCCAGCAGGGCCTGGAGACCGCGCCGGATCCGACGGGTGCCGTCACGGTGGAGCCCCCTGCCCCGCTGCCCGCCCCGCCTCCCGCTCCCACGGCGGAGGCGCCTGTCGCGGCAGCGCCCATCCCCGCCGCTCCGGCGACGAGCGAGGGCGCGGATCCCGTCGCCGCATGGAAGGGCCGCATCGCCGGCACCACGGCGAAGGTGCCGGAGCCCCAGCTTCCTCCCGCGCCCCGCTACACGTTCAAGATCACCCAGGCCGCCGTGGACCCCAACGCGGTCCGCGCCGCGCGCCTCAAGCAGCTGGAGGACGAGGGCAAGAAGGCCATCACCCCGGCGCAGCAGCCGAAGGACCTGCCCGCCATCCCGGACGACCCCACCGGGAAGGCCTCCTCGCTGGTGGACGCGAAGTGCGAGCGGAAGCTGGAGGTCCGCAACGCGAAGCTGCCGGACCTGCAGAAGAGCCCGCTGGGCCACGTGCCGGAGATTGGCTCGCAGCTCATGCGTGACGACGGCGGGCACATGCTCATCAAGGGCCCGCTCGGCGACATCGTCTACAAGCCCGGCGGCCCGAAGCCCACCGATCCGGAGAAGCTCAAGGACTGGACGCGCCTCCAGAAGAAGATCACCGCCGCGGCCGACAAGCAGAAGAAGGAGAAGGCCCAGCCCAAGGAGCCCGCGAAGGGCCTCACCGTCCTCGAACAGGCCGCGCCCGCGCCCATCAACGTCCCCGACTTCGCGCGCGTGGACATTGGCGACGTGCTGGCGCGGCTGCTCGCCGCCCCGGACAAGTACGCGGACGCCTCCGTCCAGAAGGCCCGCGAGGCGTATGTCCCGGGCGGCCTGGACGCGTCCTGGGGCACGGCGCTCGTCACCGCCGAGCGCCCCATCTTCGCCGCGGAGCTCCAGCGCGTCGCGGACGCCGCGCAGCTCAAGAAGGAGGACCTGGACGCGAAGGTGGAGGCCCGCCGCAAGGAGCTGGTGGACTCGCACGCCGCCACCACCGACACGCTCAGCAAGGCCCATGAGGACGCGAAGACGAGCCTGACGGAGAGCGGCAAGACGTTCGCCGACTCCCTGTCGCGCCTGCGCGCCTCCATCGACGCGCAGTCCGAGGCGAAGGCCGCGGCCATCAAGGGCGGCGTCGACCTGACGGAGGCCCGCCGCAAGCGCGACGCCCTCATCTCCGCCGTCGACACCAAGGTGAGCAACTGGGTCGTCCGGTACGACCAGAACGGCAAGCGCTTCAAGGAGGCCTTCGCGAAGGCCGCGACCGACCAGATGCGCGCCTACGAGCTGGCCGCCCTCCAGGACGAGTGGCAGCTCAAGAAGGACGCCGGCGATGATCCGGTGAAGCTCAAGGCCGCCACGGAGGCCTACCGCCCCACGAAGAAGTGGCTGGACGACCGCCGCAAGGAGATTGGCGCCGTCGTCACCCAGGCGAAGCGCGACATCGACCAGAGCGTGGAGCGCTACCAGCAGGAGCTGCGCGACGCGGGCAAGGAGGCCAAGGAGGTCATCCGCGACTGGCACGCGAAGCAGATCGGCTACGAGCGCGGCTTCTGGGACCGGCTGCTCGGGTGGATCCTCGACTGGCTGGACGCCGCCCACGACGAGAGCCGCGCGTGGGAGGCCGCGCGGGCGCAGGAGAACAAGGCGTCGCTGGACCAGAACATGCTGTTCCTCGCGGAGGTGCGCCTGCGCCAGGGCGAGGAGCTGGATGAGGAGGCCATCAAGGGCAATAACGCCCTCAGCGAGGAGCAGAAGGCCATCCTGCTCTCCTACTACGGCAAGGGCGGCAAGGACCCCGTGCAGGCGCTGGCGGAGGGCCTGGCCGTGCGCATCATCGGCCAGCGAAAGAAGCCGCTGCTGGAGGCGCTGGAGAAGGAACTGCTCGCCTCCACCGACCTGGAGCGCCTGAAGACCGTCGTCGACCAGCAGGAGCCCCTCTTCAGCAACCGCGCCCGCAACATCAGCCTCAAGGTCTGGGAGGGCGTGGACCAGTGGGGCACGGACGAGAAGAAGATCTTCGACGCGCTCGCCAACTTGAACCCGCTACAGGGCCACTACATCGAGGTCCTCTACGAGAAGGAGCACGGCGAGAACCTGCGCGCGCGGCTCAAGAGCGAGCTGGACGACTTCTTCAGCACCACCACGCACGACGCGGACAAGGCCGAGGCGCTGCTCTCCGGCAACGCGGCCAAGGCCGCCGCCGTGGAGCTGAACGACGCCATGGAGGGCACCTTCCTGGGCACGGGCCTGGGAACGGACGAGGCCGCCATCCTCACCCTGCTGCGCGGCAAGACGCCGGAGCAGATTGAAGCCATCAAGAAGGCCTACAAGCAGAAGTACGGCAAGGACCTCGTCGCGCAGATGGACGACGAGCTGCGCAGCGGCGCGCTCAAGACGCACGACGTGGACGAGATGCACGCCCTGGTGGAGGGCCGCACCGAGGACGCGCGCGCCATCGAGATGGACCGCGCCATGCGCGGCGGCTGGTTCTTCGGCCTGGGCACCGACCGCAAGGCCATGGAGGGCGTCTACGACCGCATCCGCCAGGAGACGGAGGCCGACGCGCGGCAGTACGGCTGGGACTCCAAGACGTTCCGCGCGGAGCTGCTCAAGCGCAACCAGGCCATTGATGCGTCGTACGAGAAGCAATACGGCAAGGACTGGCCCGAGCGCACCGCCGGGGAGAGCGCGCTCAGCGCCGCGTTCCACGACGAGATGCAGGGCGACGAGCTCAAGCTCATCGAGGGCCTGCGCGACGACAAGGGGCTCCAGGTGGATGCGGCGCGCATCCACATCGAGCACACCAGCATCTTCTACGCGGACGACAAGGTCATCCGCGACGCGATGTCCGCGGAGGGCAAGCGGCAGATCGCCGACGCGCGCCGCGACGGCTACCTGGACATCCAGGAGCGGCTGGACATCGAGCGCGGGCTGGACGAGGCGAGGGTCAAGCCCGCCAGCGAGGGCCCGCTCACGGAGGAGGACCGCAGGAAGGGCCGCATCAGCGAGGTGGAGTTCCTGGACAAGTGGAGTCCGGAGAAGGTCCAGGCCCGCATCGCGAAGGAGCGCAAGGAGGTGGACGTCCAGGCGAAGGCCCAGGCCCAGGCCAACGCCCCGGCGAACATGAAGGCGCTGGCCGCCGAGTACGACGCCGCCTACGTGGAGGGCACCCACCTGCAGGCCACGTTCGAGCAGGCCGTCCTGATGGACACGTCCGGCGCGGACCGGGAGGCCGTCGCCGCGCTCCTGGAGAAGGGCTACCTCACCGACGCGGAGGTCGTTCAGTACGCCGTGCAGGGCGCAGGCACGGACGAGGACGCGCTCAAGGAGGTCCTGGCCGGCAAGACGAAGGCGGAGATCCAGGCCATCGCGGAGGAGTGGGCGAAGAACAACCCGCCCGACCCCGGCGACACGCGCACGCCCTACCAGCGCTTCCGGGACCGGCTGGACGAGGACCTGAGCGGGCGCGAGGAGTTCGACATCCTGGACCTGGTGGACTACGGCGAGCCCGTCACGCCCCAGGAGAAGGCGGACCGCGCCTGGCGCCGCGTGCACTTCGAGGCGCGCTCCACCAACGGCATGGCGTCCTCCGAGTACCAGCTGGTGGTGGACCAGGCGGCCGCGCTGGACGCCGAGGTGGCGGCCCTGGAGCGGCACGAGCGGATGCGCCCCAAGCCCGGGGACGCGAACTACACCGCCGACGGACTGCGCGCGTGGCAGGACGACTGGGAGAAGAAGGCCGAGCGCGTGACGGTGCAGGCGGAGCACGCCGACGAGTCGGTGAAGATGCACCGCGAGCAGGTGGACTTCGTCACCGACCGGCTCGTGAACATCCTCGGGGCGGTGGTGATGGCGGTGGTGGTCGCCATCGGCGTCATCGTCAGCATCTTCTTCCCGCCGGCGGGCGTGGGGTTCTGGGCGGCGTTCGGCGCGTTCATGGCCAGCTCCACGGTGCTGGTGGGCACGGCGCTGGCGACGGCCGCCATGATGATGGCGACGAAGGCCGCCATGAAGGGCGCCGCCTACGGCTGGGAGGAGGCGGCCACCGACGCGGGCGTGGGCGCCGTGGACGCGCTCGTCTCCGCGGCCACCGCGGGCATGGGCTCCAAGCTGCTCAAGCTGGGGTTCCTGGCGCGCATGGCGGAGGAAGGCGGGATGCTGGCGCGGGTGACGGCGCACGGCCTGGCGCAGGGCGCCGAGGGCGTGGTGCAGTCCGTGCCGTCCGCCTTCCTGGGCAACGTCCTCAACGACGAGAACTACAAGGGCGGCAACGCGCTCCTCAACGTGCTGGCGGGCACCGCGCTGCAGGCGGCCCCGGGCGCGGTGCTGTCCGCCGGCATGGGCGCGCTGGGCGGCATCTCCAAGCCCCACGTACCGCCGCGCACCGGCGACCTGCTGCACTTCCGGGGCACGCCCAAGGAGCGCGTGACGCTCTTCAAGAAGTGGAAGGCGGAGAACCCCGCCGGGAACATGAAGGAGTTCCTGCGCGAGTTCGACGACAGCCTGCTCAAGCAGATGTCCGGCGACTTCGACAAGAAGCAGCTCCAGCGCGCGATGCGCAAGGAGCTGCTGGAGCACATCCCGCCCGCGCAGCGCAAGGCCTTCGCGAACACGCCCATCGAGCTGGTCTCCGAGGCGGACTTCCAGGCGCTCACCGGCAGCAAGACGGGGCAGGCCGTCACGATGTTCCGGCGTGGCAAGCCCACCCTCGTCCTCAAGGCGGGCGCGGACCTGTCCGACCTGGGCGAGGAGGGCCTCCACCTGCTCCAGCGCCACGACAAGGCGACGCGCGAGCTGGTCCGGTCGCTGGACGAGACGGCGCTGCGCCACTGGGACCGGCTGCCCGTCGAGAAGCAGCTCGAGCTCTACCGCAAGAAGCTGCGCCTGGAGATCGACGCGCAGGAGTCGCTGCTGGCGTCGCTGGAGGGCAAGCGCGGTGTGTCCATGGACCCCGCGGAGACGGCCCGCCGCATCGAGCAGGGCGAGCAGACGCTGAAGAACCTGCGCCAGCGGATGAAGGAGGTGGACGGGTTCACGCCCGTGGAGCTGGCGGAGTTCGGCCAGGGCGTGCGCTCGAAGCCGCAGTACCTGAATGAACCGCCGCGCCTGTTCACCAAGAAGCCCCCGAAGGCGACGGCGAAGACCGCGGCCCGCAAGCGCGCGGGCGGCAAGCGGCAGGCGCCAGCGCCCGCCGTGACGGACACGGAGCCGGTCCTCCGGGAGACGGGCCGGGCCGGCGATGCATGGCCCAATACGGCGCATGAGGCCGCCCACCCAGAAATCGGTCCGTTCTCCAAGTCAGGCCCCCGGGAGAATGACTCCTTCATCCCGACCGGGGAGCGCAAGGTCTTCACGGAGGCAGACAAGGGCCGCACCACTCTGAAGCTGGCCTCGGGTGACAGCGTGGCGCAGATCGGCCCCGCGTGGCAGGAACTCGATCCCAAGACCTCGGAACTCCGCTACTACAAGCTGGTAGAGGTCACGCGCGCCACCGGTGAGACGAGTCAACGCCAGCTCGTCCTGTCCAAGCGCCCCGGCAACCGCTGGGAGGTACGCGGCACCGACACCCGGCAGGCCGCCGACGCGCTGGAACGGGTGCAGTCCCAGAAGTTCACGGAGGCACTGCTGGGCGACCAGCTGGGCAAGACGAAGAAGTTCCGCCGGCTGGACTTCAAGCCCAAGGGCGCCGAGCAGGGCAGCGGCATCGATGAGATCATCGTCGAGTTCGACGATGCCGCGAACCCGGAGAGCGCGAGGCTGCACTTCATCGAGGTCAAGGGCGGCGAGCACGCACCGAGGCTCGAGAAGTTCACCGCCGTGGGCAAGAACCTCCGCAAGAACCTGGACGAGCTGCGCGAGCAGCTGAACGACCTGGCCTGGGCGGCTGAGCACGGCCTGGAGCGCAAGCACCTGAAGGCGCTGGGCAAGGCCATCGACGAGTGGCAGCTCTCCATCGAGGTGCGCTTGGGGCCGATGACGCCCCTGCCCCCGCCCGGCCAGGAGGTGGTGGGCCGCATCGAGCGCATCGCGAATGTCTGGCGCAAGCTGTCCCTGGTCCGCGACGTCATCCCCACGACCGAGGCCGCCCGCACGGAGATTGAAGCCCTGATGACGGGCTTCATGGCCGCCCTGCACAAGGGGCGCGTCGCGCCCACGATGAAGGAGCTGAAGCGGCTGGAGAAGTTGCTGGAGGGCACGAAGCGCAAGCCGGGCCTGCTGGCGCAGTACAACATCGATCCGAACCAGCTGAAGGGTCTCATCCACAGCCTGGACCCGAACGTGAAGCCGGGAGAGATCGCCCGGATCGTCGAACCGTTCGAGGCCGCGAAGCGCGTGCGCACGATTGGCCCCACCGGCAACGTGCTGGGCTGGGGGGACTTCGACATCACCCTCTCGCGCAGCTGGCGCAACCGCCGGTTCAAGCCCTTCGAGCTGGCGCAGATGCGCGACCTCCAGAAGGGGCTGGAGGCCATCCCGGAGCTGGATCCCGCGACGTTCAGCACGCTGTCGCTGCGCGACCGGCAGCAGGCGCTCAAGAAGTCGGTGGGCGCGGCCATGGACGCGCTGGGCATCCCGAAATCCCGCCGTCCCCGGGTCCAGTTCCAGAACCTGGCCGCGGGGGACTACGGCTGGATGGAGTGGAACTTCCACATGACGCCCCAGGGGCGGCTTTCGCCCCTGAACCGGCGGGGCGTCATCGTCATCAACGAGAACCTGGACGTGGGCGACGCGGTGGGCACCGCCATCCACGAGTCGCGCCACTACTATCAGGCGTATCAGGCCTACCAGTACTCGCTGGGCCGGCAGTCGCATCCGTTCTCTCGCCGGTGGTGGCGCAACCTGCCCGGCTCCGGCGGCCACTACTACGGACCGGCGGACCCCCGGTACTTCCGGCAGCCCATTGAAACGGACGCGGAGAGCTTCGGCCGCCGCGTCATCGATCTCTTGCCGCCCCGCTGGCCTCCTCCATGATGAGGTTCCGACATGCGCGTCGCTCCATCGACAACCGTCACCTGCTTCGTGTGCGGCTCCACCTTCACCGTCCACAACCGGGTGGAGCTGGAGGGCGGGCGGAGAACCCTGCTCCAGGAGCCGTCCGCCTGCCCCTTCTGTGATGCCCCCTTGCGGAGCATCCCGAAGCTGGACGTGGGCGTGGCCAAGAGCCTGCTGCTCACCGAGGCCGGCGCACCAGAGGAGAAGAAGACCTACGGGACCGTGGCGCGGTTCCTGGAGCGCTTTACCCGCACGGAGGCGGAGGTGGACACGCTGCTGACGCTGGCGCGGGAACTCGACCTGGACGCCTGGGAGGAGGGCAACCTGGCGCGGCTCCAGCGTGGCAAGGACGCGGAGCTGAAGACGGAGACGAAGTTCGTCGCGAAGCTGCGCAAGGAGGCTGGGGACGGGGGCCTCTTCGAGCGATTGCAGCAGGCCGCAGCGCCCGTCAAAGATGCACACCGCGCCCTGTGGAACCGCCACATGGCCCTCTTCCAGCAGCGCAAGCACCGGTAAGGCGGGACGACATGGCCGAGTCCTCGAAAAGCGCTCCGAGCAATTGGGCGGGACTCTTCTCCTCCGAGTGGGGAGAGGTCACCCATGCCCGGGGATTCATGGAGGACTTCACCGAGCTGGCATTGGCGAAGCCGAACTCGCCCATCCCGCACCTGCGGACGCTGGCGGATGTGCTGGCGTCGCTCATCGTGCTGGCGGGGGCCAGCGAGGCGCGCGTCGCGGCCAGGCCGCTGGTGCCCCTGTGCGAACCAGCGCTCCAAGAGGCCGGGCGGCTGTTCGACACGCTGGAACCGCCGCGTGTCGCCCTCCAGGTGCTGTCCTTCGTGAACGCCGCGGAGGTGTGCGGGGCCGTGGAGGGCCGGGTGGAGGCTTCGGCCGCGAAGGCGTGGCTGGAGGCCATCGCGAAGACGCAGAAGAAGCATGACGACCTGTTGTTGTACCGCTGCGGACTGGTGGCGCTGGCGCTGGGGGAGCCGGACCTGGCGGCGAAGCTGGTGGGCGGCGGGAAGCTTCCGGCGACGTTCACGCCCGGAGAAGAGTTCGGCTTCAACGTCCAGGGCTTCGTGCGCTACCTGGCGACGGCGCTGAAGCACGGGGCGGCCACCGCGGACGTGCGGCCCGCGTGGAACTCCTACGTGGAGGGGTTTCCCAGGAACAAGGCGGCGAATCGGGCCTCGTGGAGCGACCTGGTCTGGGCGGCACGCGCGTACTTCGCGGGCGTGGAGAGGCGGCCGGTGGCGCGGGTGGGTGAAGCCCTTCATGCGCAAGTGAAGCCTGCGTGATGCGCTCCCCTGCACTCGTTGCCCGGCCGGAGGTTTCGTTCGAGGCGATGGACCGGGTGCTGTCCGCGCTGGGCTGGTTCCTCCAGTCCGAGAGCCAGACGCCCCCGCTCATCCCCGGTGAGCCGGAGCTCGCGGTGTACGTGCACCGCGGGACGGACACGTCGCTGCACTACACGTTCAACCCGGTGCTCCGGCTGCGGGTGCTGGAGTTCTCCGGCCGTGACGCGGTGGGGCAATGGGCCACCGTGCGCAAGGCGGTGCCGGTGCTGGAGGCTCCGGCGCTGGCGGCGCTGCTGACGTCGTCGGAGACGCGGGAGGTGCTGCTGGGGTTGCTGGCGACGGAGGCGCTGCGCGAGCGCGCGTCGATGGACCGCGTGGCGGCGCTGCGGTTCCACCCGGAGTTCAGCGTGTCGCGGACCGCGGAGCGCGTGCTGGCCTCGCTGGTGCCGGATGGGACGGAGGAAGCGTTCCAGCGGCTGAAGGCGGAGGAGGAGGCGCATCCGGACCGCTCGGTGCTGTTCGCGCACCTGCCAGGTGAGGAGCAGCGGCGGCAGGTGCTGCGCTGGCTCATCCACGATTACGCGGCGTCGAACCCGGACATCGACGCGGTGCTGAACTCCGCGCTGGTGGACGAGGACGCGGAGGTGCGGGTGACGGCGGTGCTCGCGGCAGCGCGGCTCCAGGCCCGTTCGGTGTTGCCGGCGCTGCGTGAGGCGAGGATGCCCACGTCGACGCGCGAGGGCGCGTCTCCGCTGGACCGGCATTTCTACGCGGGATTGCAGAACGTGGTGGCCCAGCTGCTCGCGGGCCGGCCGCCGCCTCCGGCGGGCTCACCGAAGCGTGAGCGGATGGAACCACTCCTGCGCGCGCTGCTCGGCCCCGTGGACGTGGGCAACGACATCCAGTTGCTCCTGTATGCGCTGACGACGCCCGTGGATCCGGGACCGCGTCCCGCGGCGTTGCCGGAAGCGCTGGTGGAACGGGAGGGCACGTACCGGCTGCGCCGCTCCGGGCTGGAGGCGCGCTGGGTGCCGCCCGTGGAGCACTGGCTGGGGACGGGGCAGACGCTGCGGCGGGTGAAGTCACCGGGGTACTTCGTCGCCCGGGTACCCGTGAGCCGGGCCGCGGCGACCTGGGCGCTGGCGGCTTCGCAGGGGCCCGTGGGGATGGCGGGGCGGGACGCGGAGGAGCCCCTGCCCTGCACGCGCGTGGAAGCGGAGCAGGTGTGCGCGGCGTTGGCTCGCATTGAAGGCGTGGAGCTGCGGCTGCCCTCTGGTGACGAATGGGAGATGGCGGCTCGGGGGCCGGATGGGCGGCTGTTTCCGTGGGGCAATTCGATGATGGAGGACGGGGCTTCGCGTGCCTCGCCGTGGGGCGTGGAGAAGCTCGTGGCTTCGCTTCCTCAGTGGGCTGGGGGAGGCCTGCTGTGCGGTGGCCGGGAACAGCCGCTGTGCTCTTCACGCCGCGAGGTGGAGGCGACGGCTGTCGGGGCTGTGCGGTGGGTGCTGGCCACTCCCTGACCTTCAGCGGGGCGCCAGGGTTCGCTGAGCCCTCCCGCGTGAAAGTACGGCCCGAGCGGATGCTTCCAGGGCCCCCTGGTGCCGACGCTTCGCGTCAGGGAAGCGAGGCAGGCCCTCCTCCGGAGGCGAAGCGCCTCAACTGGTCCGACAGTCGGACCAGTTGCCCAGGGCCGCGCCCGGCAGGGGCTACTTCTTCGGCATCCGGATGCTGGGGTTGGCAGCGACCCGGGGCGCGCTCTTCGCCTTGAAGTTGCCCCCGGCCGCGGCCTTCATCGTGGGGCCCGCGGCCGCGCTTCCCAGCTGGGCTCGGGGGGTGTCGGTCTTGGGTTGCTGCGAGGGCGCGATGGACTTGTTCATGGCCGGCTTGCGGTCGGGCGTCTTGCGCGTCTGGGGCGTCATCGTCTTCATGGCTTGCCTCCTGGGATGCGGCCGGCGGGGATGCCTTCCAGCTTGAGCAGCACGCCCGATGGCGCTGGGACTTCCAGCTCCACGAGCCCTCCGGGACCGGTGCGGTGGGTCTCCGCGCCGATCTCCAGGCTGCAGCCCACGGCAGGGCGTCCTGACTGATCCTGGGCAAGCAGCCTGCGCCGGTCGTCGCTCACCACCACCGACGGTCTCCTCAGCGCGACCTGGGCCTGCGCGATGAGCACGCAGCGCTGGCCCTTCACGCTCGCGCGGACCTGGGCCCGGACGCGGGCGACCTCGGGTGCCTTGCCTTCAGGTGGCTTCGCGAGGAGCGTGGCCCTGGAGGACGGCGGGCCCGGGAGCACCGCGCCTTCCCAGAGTGCTTCGAACCCTTCATCCAGGCCCACCGCCGCGAGCGTCAGCGGCAGGCGGATGGGCTCCGAACCGATCCAGAGATCCTCGGGCGCGTCGATGGCTACCTCCGGATCCAACTGGACGTCGGCGATCCATGACCAGCGCTCGGTGAGCAGGTCCGCGAGCCACCCGGCCTCCTCGGGCGACATGCGTGACAGGGCCTTCTCCACGTGCGCCGGGTCCGCCAGCCGCTGGAGCGCGGCGGCGCCATCCTTGAACCTCGCGTTCTCCAGCAGGCCGTCGAGCTGACCTGGGAGGTTCCTGGACAGGGAGCGCAGCAGGTGCCCCAGCCGCTGCCTTGGAGGAAGTCCGCTCATCCTCGCCTCCTCCACAGGGAGCGGCCGGTCATCCGGCGCCGCAGTCGCTGTTCTGCTTGATGAAGCGTGTCGTGATCCCTGTCCGTGACGCGACGTCCGTTCACGAAGAGGGCTCGCGCACCGGTGTCCCTTTCGTCAGCCGGTGCTTCGATCCACGCGAGGTCTTCTTCCAGTGCTTCCTGTCGGGGCGGGGCTTCGACTCGCGGTGGAGGAAGCAACGTCTTCACTTCGATGTGCACCGGCCCTGGTGTTGGGCGCCCCGCGCTCCGTGACGGGGCGCGCGCGGGTTCCACGGGAACACTCCGTCTGGCCGGCGCCGGCTCCCGCGCGGTCGTCCCTTCAGGCGGGGCGGCGCTGTCGTGACGTCGCGGCTCGGGCGCGTCCTGGAGCGGTGGGGCCTGGCGCGTCCGCGGTGCGGGCAAGTGGTCCGGTGCGTGGGGTGGCCTTCGCCGTGGCGAGATTCGTACCGGGGCCATACCGGGCGCCCTGGGGGAGGCCTCTTGTTGAGGTTGCGCGACGGCGCGGGCAACCCGATGGCGACGCGCGGAGAGCTCCGGGGGCCGTGCGCTGATCCGTGGGCGTTCGGTGTTTCTTTCCTCGGAGGGCCGCGGCACCCGGTTCCTTCGGAGGGCGGGGGCCTCCACCGCTGGCTCGACATCGGAGTGCACCGCGGGAGCGTCCTGCTTCACGGGCACGTCCCGGGTGACATCCGGGGCAGGAGCCTCCCGAGCCTTCTGGTGGATGAGGGCTTGGGCAGGGTGTGCCTCCACGGCTTCCGTGTGCGGCGCTGGAGCGTTGGCGACCACGGGGACTGCGTTCACGAGACGGGGCTGCTCCTCCTGGACTCGGGTTGGGGCTTCGACCGTGGGCCTGGGTTCCCGCGTCGTTGCTGACGCCACTTCGGGTCGGGGAACGCGACGGCGGACGGGCGTGAGGGATTCTGTCCTGACGGGGGCCACGGTCTGAACAGCTGGCCTGGGCACAGGGGCTGTCACGTCTCCAGGCCCGGTGAGCCCCATGGACCTGGGGCCCTGCGTGGGCGACGCGGTCTTCACCGCGCGGCCTGTCTCTCCTCCCCGCCTCTGCGCACCCGGCGTCGGCAGGGAGGGCGGCAGGGGCGGATCCACCTTGAAGTCCCCGCCCTCTCCCCGCTCCAGCGGATGGAGCACCCGGTCCAGCTCCGCGAGCAGCGCGGCCACCGCGAAGAGGTCGTCTCGTGCTTCGCTCATGTCGGCACTCCCAGCCAGGACTTGAGGACCGTGGTCGCGGCCCGCAGCTCCGGATCCCTCAGCACCGTCTTCGTCACGCCGCCGTCCTGCACCGTGATGTTCGCCGTGCCGGGATCCAGCTCGATGGGCAGCATCACGCCCGTGGCGAGGCTGGGCCCGCCGAAGCCCTTGAAGTCGCGCCGAAGCGTCACGTCGCGCACCAGCGCCTTCGGCAGTTGCAGGTCGCGCAGCGTGATGACCACGACCTCCTCGTCGTCCTCGCAGCACAGGGGCGTGGGCGTCGTCGTCACCTCATCGTCCGCCCGGGCCGCCGCGCCCGTGCGCACGTCCACCGTGTCCACCTGCGCCACGCCCTGCCACCAGGTGCCTTCGTCGTCCGCGCCTCGCACCAGCAGCAGCTCCCCCGGCCTCGCCACCTGCACCGGCTCGCTTGAACCGGACGCACTGGCGGCAGGCATCCCGTCCAGGAACAGCCGCGTCGCGCCCACCTCCACCGGAGGCACCAGCTTGAACGTCTGACCTGGATACGGCGCGGCGACCGTCGGCGGTACCAGTCCGATTGCGCCACCTCCCTGCCCCAGCACCAGGTTCAGCTTCGCCCCCAGCGCGATGAGCTCCTGCACCACCCCGTCCGCCTGCGGCCCCGCCACCGAGTGCCCGTCCAACAACTCCTGCGTGGAGATGGACACGGCGCTCCCGTCCACGGGGGAGCCGCTCCTCACCAGTCCCGCCACCCCTGGCAGCTTCGCGTCCGTCGCGATGGACACGTTCAGCGGCGCGATGCGCAGGCGCTTCTCGGTCCCTTTCACCTCCCAGCCCAGCACCAGCGCCAGCGTGGGACGCTCGCCGCCCACGTGCGCCACGTGCCCCGCCTGCACCAGTCCCAGGTCCACCGTGGGCGTCACCGACAGCGCCGTCGCCTGCGTGGGCGTGTCCTTCACCAGCAGCACCGGGCCCACCAACGGGATCCCCGTGGACTGTCCCGCGAGCACCCGCGTCAGGCTGTCGCAGAACGGCTTCAGCACCTGCCGCAGCAGCGGCGCCAGCGCGGCCCGGTTGCGCGCGTCGAACCACCTCTGGCGGAACACCCAGTGGAAGCGCAGCGACCACTCCAGCGTCCGGAGCATCCGCAGCGGGCCGTCCGGATACGCCAGCCGCGCCGCCACCGCTTCGTCCATGCCCTTCCCCGCCTCGACGTCCAGCGTCGTCAGCTCGTTGGACAGCTGTCCGGGGATGCCCGGGGAGTCCGCCCTCCGCAGCGTGGTCTTCAGCGACGCCAGGCCGGACACGGACGCAGTCACGGTGCGCGGAGGCTGGAGCGCCGTGGCCACCGCGCCGTAGTCCGTCGCCGATGCCTGCAACGAGTCCGCCGCGCGCTGGAGCGCGTCCGTCAGCTCCGGCGTCGCGCCCTGCTCCTCCACCGTGGCCTTCGCCTGGAGCAGCACGCTCCGGTCCGCCAGGCACTCGCCCTGCCGGGCCGCGGCGCCCGAGGCCACCGGGTCGAAGGCGCTCGAAAGCGACGAGACGGACAGCCCGTCCAGCATGCTGCTCAGGGACACCGTCTCCGACGTCGTCGTCAGCTTCGCCCGCCTCGCGGTGCGCAGGCCCGTCCACGTCCCCAGCTCCGCGATGCCGCTCTCCGCGGCCTCCTTCCGCTGGTCCGTGGTGAAGAGGCCCGCGTCGATGGCGTCCGGCACGACGCCGCTCGCCGACAGTGGTCCGAAGTCATACGTGGGCACGCGCACCGCCACCTCGCCGCCGTGCTTCTCGTCGCGGAACGCGAACAGCGTCACCGTGCCCGCGAGCACCGCGTCCCCCGTGAGCTTCCCGTCGCCGTCCGTGCCGATGGTGCCCACCGCGAACTCCAGCTCCTCCACTCCCGGCAGCCGGTCCTCCGTCCCCACCAGCGAACCCACGGACACCGCGGGCAGCCCTTCGCCCCGGGGCGAGCTGGCCAGGGCCGGCGCCAGCGCGGTCCCGACCGCGCGACGGCGGGCCCGCTCGATGACGTTGAACACGGGCAACAGCGCGCACACCGTCTGCACGTGCGGCGCGTCCTGCTCCGCCACGCCGTCCACGCGGTCCAGGAAGGCCTCCAGCTGCTTCCAGGCCGCCTGCCACCCGTCCAGCTCCATGCTCAGGCGCTTCACCGCGCTCACGGACCGGTTCCTTTCTTCGGCGTGCCCGCGGGCGGCGTGGACGGGTCAGCCGCGGGCGGCTGCGGGCTCGGCGGACGCTCCGACGCTCCCGGTCCGCCAAACCCCATCGCCAGCGAACGCCCTCCCCTGCGCTGGGAGTGCTTCGTGGAGAGCATGCCCTCCAGGATGTCCTTCTGTTCCTCCACGTGCTCCTTCGACTGGTCCAGCACCTCCACCAGCGTGGAGCGGCTGCGCTCGGCGGCGGCCTTCAGCTCCTCCGGCGTGCGCCCCACCGCCTTCACGAAGTCCCCGGGCGCGTCCTCCACCGCCTTCACGAACTTGTCCGCCTGCTTCTGGGCCCGCGTCTTCAGGTTGCCCCAGGCGTCCTTCACCTCGTCCGCGCTCGCCTCCAGCACCTGGGCCGCCTGGCTCTCCTCCAGCGCCTTCTTCACGTCCTGGAGCGTGAGTTCCCCCGACGCCAGGTCCATCGCGGCGGACAGCCCCAGCAGCTCCCAGAGCATCGCGGCCTTCGCCAGGTTGGGCCCCGCCGCCAGCAGGCAGACGCCGCCCACGTAGCCGCCCGGCGGCCGGTTCGCCGCCGTGAGGAAGGCCTGCTTCAGCCCCGCCACGCCCCCCGTCGTGGACACCGGCAGCGCGTACATGCCCGCGGACTTGAGCGCGTCCAGCAGGTCGATGATGGCCTGCACCGCCTGCACCAGCTTCATCAACACCTGCACCTTGTCCTGCATCGCGGCGGCGAGGCTCTTGATGAGCGCCGCCAGGTTGTCCACGGACAGGAGCAGCGACCGGAGCGCCTCCGGGAGGATGAGCAGCTTCTCCAGGTCCGGGAACAGGTCGCGCATGCGCGCGGACTTCCAGTCCGGCTTCACCGACCTGCCGCGCGCCCGGCTGCGGCGCGGATCCAGCGAGCCCTTGGGGTACTTCTCGAACGCCTTCTTGAACGCGCTGATGTTGAGCAGCTTGCCCAGCAGGTACAGCGCCTGCCGGAGCGCATCCAGCGAGGGCGCCGCCATCACGATGAAGACCGCCTGCACCGGCGCGCCGTCCGTCACCGTCGGGCGCGAGGTGTCCCCCGGGTCATCGAACGACGCGGTGAACCGCCCCGCCCAGCGCGTGAAGCCATCCGGCGTCACCGGCGGGCGCTCCAGCGCGAGGCCCGCCTTGAAGTCCCTGGGCAGGTTCGGGATGAAGCCCGTCTCCGCCAGGTTCGTCTCCGTGGGGCCGATGCCCGGTGCGTCCGCGTAGAGGTACGCCCCCGCGTTGAGCAGGTCGTCGATGATGTCCTTGAGCAGGTTGTAGGCCGCGAGGATGAGCGCGCGGAACGGATCCGGCAGTCCCAGGAGGATGGCCGCCAGCGCCTGGAGCAGCGCCTTCACGAACTGGAGCACCGCGATGATGATCCGCAGCGGCGGCTTGACGATGCCCACCAGCTGCTCCAGCCCCGGCGGCGCCGCGAGCACCAACGGCCGCCACGCGGGCCCGGCCGCGGCGCCCGCGTCCGTCCCGGTGCCGTCCGTGCCTTCCGCCTCCGCCAGGGCCTTCGCCAGGTCCTCGCAGCAGACCTCCAGCGCGCCGTGGAGCTCAGCGATAGCGGCGTCGTTGAACTCGGCCACGCGCGTCCTCCCGGGTGCGTTGTTCCAGCTCCATCAGCTTCTCCAGCCGCTCGGCGTCCTGGGCCAGGCCCACCGCCGCCGCCTGGAGCAGCAGGGCCTTCACCTCTTCCAGCCGCTCGCGCAGCACGGACGCCTCCAGCGGACTCCAGCCGGGCTCCTTCATCGCGTCACCCCACCGGCAAGCGCTTGACGAAGCCGAAGTAGGACCAGTCCAGCATCGGCGTCATCGCGGCCCACACGTCCAGCAGCGGCCCGTACGCGGCCACCGTCAGCGGGTTCACCGCCTTGAGGATCTGCGCCAGCATCGCGAAGTGGATGGCCAGCCCGTCGCCCAGCACCATGGGCGAGACGGCGGAGAGGCCGCCCACCTGGCACATGCCCAGCATCGTGTTGATGGACACGTTGCCCATCAGCGCGTCGATGGAGATGGCGTTGAGCGACGGGCCCGGCAGGTCCGGCATCGTCGCGGCGACCTTCACCGCCTTGCCTGCGGCGAGGTTCACGTTGCCGCCGGACGTGACGCCGAAGCCGCCCACCGCCGTCTCCTGGGACGCGCCGGACACGTTGCGCGTGTGGCTGCCCTGGATGCGGTCCTCGCGCGGGCCGCCCACCGTCTCCTTCAGGCCGGTGCCGCCCACCACGCGCGAGTAGCCCGCCACGTCCACCTTCTCCGTCAGGGACCCCGTCACGTGCAGCGACACGTCCCCGCCCACGGCGCGGGTGTGGCTGCCGTCCACCGTCTCGTCCTGCGCGCCGGCCACCTCCAGCCGGTCGTCGCCGTCGACCTCCGCCGAGCGGTTGCCCTCGTTCACCGTGCGCTCGTTGCTGATGAGCCGGTCCAGGCCCTCCGCGGACAGGATGAGGCGGTTGCCCTGCCGGTCGTGGATCTCCACGCGCGCGGACTCCGGCCGGTCGTCCAGGACGATGTAGTGGCCCGTGGCGGACTTGAGCATCCGCACGCCCGGCACCGCGGACTGGGGCGGATAGTCGTGCTTGGGGACCTCACTGACGTCCGGGGCCACGCGCGCGGTGGAGTCCGGCTGGCCCAGGTCGGAGAGGGCCGGCTGGCCCCACCACATGCCGCTCCAGATGGGCTGGGACAGGTCTCCGCCCTCGAATTCCACCCAGACGCCCGCGCCCACGTCCGGCACCACGAAGAGGCCCTGGTCCGGGCCCGCGTAGGGCGTGCACGGCATGGCCCAGCCGGTGGCCACGTCCCCCATCAGGCGCGGCACCACGCACTGGATGCGCCCCAGGTTGAGGGGGTCCGACACGTTCGTCACGTAGCCGCGGTACTTGCCGAAGTAGCGGCTCTCCGTGCGTTCGATGAGCTGCTGCAGCAGTTGTTCAATCATCGCGCGGCCCCCAGGTCGTCGTCCTCGTCGTACTGGCGCACGCCGGAGACGTCCGACAGGTTGATGTAGACGGGTGTGATGCCGTCCGGCCCGGTGAGGTGGACGACGTCGTCGATGAGCTCCACCACCAGGCCCACGTACACCTGGCCCAGGGTGGTGAAGAGGTAGCAGCGCTGCCCCATGCTGGCTTCGAGCAGCTTGCGCATCACTCCTCCAGCTTCTGCACGAGCCGCGTCGCCAGCTTCACGCGCGTGTCCACCCAGACGCCCACCTCGCGCTGGCGCTCGGCGGCGAGCTTGCGGCGCGCGGCGCGCACCAGGTCCTGGAGCGTCACGGGCACGGCGGGGACGGGCGGCAGGCGGGAGATGCGCACCTCCAGGGCCTTGAGCACCTCCGCGTCCAGGTCCAGCTTCGCGCGCGTGCCGGCCAGGTTGTCCAGCGCCGCGGCCTTCGCGTCGGACGCGTCCGGCGTGGCGGAGAGGGTGACTTCGGGCAGCGCGGTGCGCTGGAGGGCGACGCGGCCGCTGAGGGCGAAGGGGTCGGGCATGGGGGTGTCCTTGCGGGAGAGGGGTTCCAGCGCTACGGGTTGAGCTCCACCACCGCGTCGGCTTCCTGGACGTGCACGCCGGAGGTGGTCGCGTTGCCGACGGCCGCCACGCGCGAGCCGCCCAGGATGATGACGGAGTGGGCGTACGGATCCGGCGGCGGCTCCAGCGGGAAGGCCTGCACGCCCGCGTCCTGCACCGGCTTGGGGCCGGCCGTGCCGCCCGTGTAGAACGAGTCCGCCAGCACCTCGTGCAGCACGGAGACGTTGAGGATGCTCTCCTTCACGGTGGACGCCGCCGAGTCGATGCCGAGCACGCTCTTGTCCACCAGCTGGAGGGCCTTCTTCGGGTCGCCCTGCGCCGCGGCCAGCACGGAGCGCACCTGGCCCTGCACGTCCTCCGGCCGCTGCGCGTGCATCGCGACGCGGTCCACCAGGTCCTTCAGCGCGCTCGTGGGCGAGTCGTCCTTCGTCATCGCGATGCCGTAGAGCGTCCGCGCCCCCAGCCGCACGTCCATGGTCGCGGGCAGCTTCGAGCGGACGTCCTCCACGGTGGGCTGGTCCAGCACGCCCTGGGTGGGCACCTCCGCCCGGGCCTGGGGCGGCGGGGGCTGGGTGACGAGCTCCGCGAGCAGCGTGGAGAAGGCGTCGCTCGCCACGTCGCGGCGGCGCTGGAGGCCGCCCAGGAGCAGCTCCTGGTCCAGGGGGACGCCCAGGGTGGAGCCGCCGCCCACGGGAATCTGGAGCGTCAGCTTGTCGGCGGGCAGCGTCCACGGGGGGCGCAGCACCGGGCGCGGCGGCGTCACCGTCTCCGCGCCCAGCACCACGTTGCCGGTGAACGTCACCGGGGCCTTCTCCACGCGCAGGACGACGACGTTGACCGCGTCCAGGCACTGGCACCGGTTGCCGCTGAAGACGGTGGAGTCCGCGCGGCGCAGGTACACCGCGCCCACGCCGCCCTCGCTGCGCAGCTCGTTGCCGGACACGGCGGCGGAGATGACCGCGCCGCCGTTGCCCAGCAGCAGCAGCGCCGGGCCCCGCGCGGTGATGTCGTTGCCCTCCACCTGCACGCCCCGCTTCGCCTTCACGAGGGGGCGCGGGACGAGGGGGAGGGGCCTGACGAGGAAGTCCACCAGCGCGGGCCTCACCCGCGTGGCCGTGGCCGACAGGTAGCGCGTGGCCGCCGTGCAGGCGCGCAGGGCGGGCGTGGAGTCCGGCGCCGTCACCGTGAGCGCGCGGTTGAGCACGGGCCCGGCGGCGAACCGCTGCTTCAGCGACCCCATCTGCACCAGGTCCTCCAGGCGGGGCACCGAGGCGAGCGTGGCCACGGCGGACGTCGCGGCCTTCCCGAGGACGGCGCGCCCCTCCGTGCCGGGCTTGGGCACGGGGTCCGTGGCGAGGAAGGGCACGCGCGACAGCTTCACCACCAGGTCCGGGGGCAGCGTGTCGGTGACGATGAGCACGCCCGCGCCGCCGCCCCCGCTGCCCGCGTGGCGCACGGTGTTGCCGCGCACCACCGTCTCCCCGCGCCAGTCGATGGCCACCTCGTGCAGCAGCGCCTGCGACAGGGAGTTGCCGCTCTCCAGGAAGACGTTGCCCTTCACCACCAGCTCGCCGGAGCCCACGAGGGTGGCGACCGCCTGGCCCAGGCCCGGCTCGCCGGCGGTGGGCAGCCCCGCGCACGCGAAGAGGTGGTTGCCGGAGACGACCGTCACGGACAGGTCCGGCCGCAAGCGCAGGCCCGCCACCGCGCACCCCTCCAGCCGGTTGCCCTCCACGTCCAGCAGCGAGCCCGGGTCGGTGGGCGCCTCCGTCAACAGGTGCCCCGCAGCGCCCAGGGCGGTGATGCCGGTGACGGTGTCGCGCACGGTGTTGTTCGCCAGGCGCACGCGGCCCTGCACGCCCGACACGAAGAGGCCGTCCGCGGGCGACGGGAAGGTGTCGAAGACGGGGAGCCCGACGTCGCCGGGGTCCGGGGCCTCGCCGCGCGCGAGCTGCTCCAGGGCCTTGCGCAGCACGGCCAGGATGGGCTCCAGCTCCGTCATGACGGTGATGACGGCGACGAGCGACGCGGAGACCTTCTCCGCGCGCTGGCGCAGGTACTCCTTGAGCCGGGCGACCGCGACGCGTCGTCCTCCGCGGGGTCCAGGGCCTGCTCGACGGCGCGCAGCAGCACCGCGGCCGCCTGCAGCTCCGCCGTCACCGCGCTGGACTTCGCGACGGCCTCCGCCGCGAGGGTGGCGGGCTCGTCCACCAGCAGGTGCAGCGCTTGAATCGCGGCGGCGCTGCTGGTGCCGCTGTCGGTGTCGAGCGCGTCGACCGCCTCGCTCACGCGCTTGAGCGCGATGACGCGGAGCTTTCCCTGCACGCCCGCGATGTCCAGCACGCGCTCGTACTGGGTGAGGTAGAGCTGGAGCGAACCGGAGAGCACCGGGCCCGCCGCGAGCCCGCGCGTCGCCAGCACCAGCGCGCCCAGGGCGGAGACCCAGCGCTCCAGCGGCTCCGCCTTCACCGGCACGGGAGAAGGCGGCAGGGGCAGCACCGGGAGCACGTCCAGCGTCGTCACGCGGATGCGGTCCAGCAGCCCCCGGGCGATGGCCACCTGCTCCAGGCGGCGCTGCGGCTGGGCGATGGCGGCGACCACCGCCTGGTGCGCCTGGAGCGACAGCGTGGACAGCTCCGCGTCGCCGCTCACCAGCTCGCCCAGCTGTCCCACCGCGGTGCCGAAGGCGCGCAGCTGCTTCTCCACCGTGTCGTCGGACTCGGTGACGAGGCCCGCCGCCTGCCGGTCCAGGTTGGTGGCGTACAGGCCGATGGTGGCCGTGCGCCCCTGCGCCGCGACGCGCGCCCCGTCCTCGGGCGTGACGTCCGCCGGGGGCAGCACGCCGGTGGTGAAGTCCAGCACCTGCTTGAGCGTGGCGCGCATGCGGTCCACCACCGGCTGGAGCTGCCCGCCGGTGCGCTCCACGTCGCGGTAGTCCGCCTCCACCTGCGAGGCCAGCGCGGGGTGCAGCTCCTGGAGCTGATCCGACAGCGCCTCCTTGGACAGGCGCAGCTGCATGAGCACGTCCACGTTGGCCTTCGCGCCCCGGGTGCCCGGCTGGAGCGGGAGCTGCTGCAGCGCGGCCTGGGCGAAGGTGCCGATGATGGTCTTCTTGGGGCCCACCGCCTGACCGATGACGGGCTGCCGCGCGCGCTGCACCTGCGCCTCGCGCAGCTGGGCCACCTGGCTCAACGTCCCCGCCAGCGTCACCAGGGCCGTCAGGTCGTCCGGCCCGCCCTGCACGCGGCCCAGGGCACCGATGAGGGCGTCCTTCACGGAGGCGGGCAGGCCCTGCACCAGCGAGTCGAAGGCGCCCTTGAGGCGGTCCGCCGTCTTCAGCACGGCGTCCTTGCCGGCGACGGTGGCCAGGTCGAACTGGGCCACGGTGTCCCACGCCGCCTGCGACACGTCGTCCGGAGCCGTGAAGCTGCACGCGCGCGCCAGCGACGAGCGCACCGCGTGCGACGTCTTCGAGTGGTCGTTGAAGCCCTGCGCGGAGCGCATCTCCGCCACGTCGCCCACCAGCGCGTCGATGACGTTGTCGGGCGTGGTGCCGAGGTCCCTCAGCTCCTGCGCCAGGGTGTCCAGCGGGCCGTACAGCCCCCGGCCGATCTTCTGGCGTCCGTCATCGTTCGCGCCCGAGTACTGCAACACGGTGGCGTACATGCCCACCACGGCCCCGTGCACGTCGGCGCGCTCCAGGCGGACGGTGGCGCTGGTGACGCTGAGCTGCTGGAGCACCCGGGTGATGGGGGGCAGCTTCACCGGCCCCACCACGGGCGGCGGCTGCGTCGTCGTCACCGGCGCGTGCACGCCGTCCACCTCGTTGCCCTCCACGGTGATGCCGGAGCCGGACACGACGGCGATGCCGGCCGCGCGCACCTCCGCGTCCGGGAGGCCGGGCGCGCCGTAGGCCTGCGTCCTTCCCACCTGGAGCAGCCGGTTGCCGCGCACCTGCGCCTCGTCCACGCCCGCCGAGCACCACCGCGCCCCGGAGCGTCAGCTGCTCCAGCCAGCGCAAGGCGGCGTCCAGGGAGCGCGCACGCGGGTCGTGCGTTGGCGAGCAGCGCCTCCACCAGCGGCTGGCCGGCGCGCGCGTCCGCGCTCAGCGTGCCCTCCAGGCCCGGGTCCAACCGGGACAGCGCCAGGGTGTTGTCCGTCTGCGACGGCACGTCCGCGAGCGCCACCTGCTCGAAGCGGTTCTCCTCGATGCGCAGGCGCCCCACCGCGCCGCCCGTGCCCCAGGTGCGCACGGCCGCGTCCCCCAGCGTGCGCACCACGTTGCCCCGGATGCGCACGTCGAACACCGGGTGCGGGCCGCCCAGCAGGATGCCGACGCCCGGCGTGGACTCGCCGTCGCCTTCGATGCGGTTGTCCACCACCTCCACGTCCGACGCGGGGCGGCCGTTGGACGCGCCATCATCCAGGCCGTCGCCCACGACGATGCCGGCCACCACGCCCAGCACCGACGCGGCGGGCACGGCCGGCAGGGAGATCCAGCAGTCGCGCACGCGCAGCGCCCGGCCCGACAGCTGGATGCCCACCTGGAACAGGCCGTCCGACGCGGCGTTGCGGATCTCATTGCCCGCGACGTCCACGCCGTCGCCCGCGACCTGGATGCCCACGGCCGCGCAGCCGAGGATCTGGTTCTCCTCCACCACCACGCGGTCCACCGGCCCCGAGAGTCCGCCCTCCGCCAGGTCCTGCACGAGGATGCCCACGTGGAAGCCCTGGATGCGGTTGCCGCGCACCTCCACGCCCGCCAGCCGCCCGTCCGCCACGTGGATGCCCGTGGTCGCGTCACCCAGCGGCTGGAGGCGGTTGTGGGTGATGGCCAGCGAGTCCACGAAGAGGCCGCGCGCGGGAAGGACGCGAGGAAGCGCTCCGCGAGGTACGGGGCATAGGGCGCCACCGCGATGCCCGTCGCCGCGCCCACGCGGTTCTCGTCGATGACGATGCGCGCGCAGGTGCCCGTCACCAGCACGCCCGTCGCCTCCGGGCCGGCCTGGTTCGCCTGGATGTGGCAGCGGCGCAGCGTCACCCCGCTGGAGTCCGCCAGCGTCACCACGCCGTGCGGCAGCGTCGCCAGCGCGTCGAGCAGCGGCTTCGCCTCCGGCACGTCCTCCAGGGCTGGCCCGGATGCAGGCGCTGCAGCTTGCGCAGCTGCACCAGCGTGGCCACGACGGAGCCCGCCGCGCGGCCCTGGCCGGGGGCGATGACCTTGATGCGGTCGGAGACGACGTCCACGAAGTCGGCCTCGGCGGACGGGTGCTTCACGTCGTCTTCTTCCAGCACGCGGTCGTCGTCCACCTCCGCCAGCGGCACGAAGCGCCTGCCGTCCGTGGTGGCCACGCTCTTTTTCACGGCCTTGACGGCGGGCGGGAGTCCTCCGCCAATCACCACGTCCTCGAAGGGGGCCTCCACCAGCTTGAAGTCCTCGATGCGCACGTCGCCTTCCAGGCCGCAGCGGTCCACGAAGAAGGCGCCGCCGGAGCCCTGGGTGCGCAGCTCGGTGGACTCGCCGTCGCCCAGGAGGTGCACGGAGGACAGGTTGCGCAGGAGCACCGGGTGCTCCAGCTTGTAGCGGCCGGAGCGCACGAAGATGGATCCGCCCTGCCCGCCCATCCGGTCCACCGCGGCCTGGAGCGCCTCGTCCCCGGTGATGCCCTCGAGCAGGTCCTGGTCGACGTCGCCGAAGCTGCGCACGCCGTCGCCCACCACCACCGTGAAGACGCCGGGGCCCACGACGCGCTCGGAGAGCTCCACCAGCCGGTCACGCACCTGGGCGAGCGGCAGGTAGCGCGGGCGCAGGTCCTCGAAGGTGCGCACCGCGCCGCCCGTCACGCGCGCCAGCGGCACGCAGTGGTGCACCGGGCCGTGCACGGGCGCGTCCGTGAGCTGCTCCACCTCGCCCCGGGCCG
>NZ_JBKGHJ010000639.1:0-3933 GCF_046520365.1 Corallococcus sp. 4LFB | reverse complement strand
CCCGCGTCGCCCACCACCGACACGGACACCAGCGCCTGCCCCGGGGGCGCGTACGCGGCGGACACCTCGCTCATCACCGCCACGTTGTTCACCGGCCCGCGCCCCTCGCCGTTGAGCGTGAGCCAGGGCCCCTCCACCGGCGGCTCCGGCGCGGCGAAGTACAGGCACGTCACGCGGTTCATCCGGGGCGCCGGCATGCCCACGAGCAGCGACGCCGCGGTGGAGGGGTCCGTCGCCACCACCACGGCGTCCGCGTGCAGCATCTCCGCGCCCGGCAGGCGCACGCGGTGGCCCCACACCTCCTCCACGCGCACGCCCATCCGCAGCGCGGCCGACGGCAGCCTCGCCGCCAGCTGTTCGGGGATGGCCCCCATCCCGTTCGCCGGCACGGCCGCGTGGCCCCTCGCGAACATCCGGAACACGAACTCCAGCATCCGGCTGGACGTCGTCAGCCCGCGCTCCAGGAAGATGCCGCCGAAGAAGGGCGTGAAGAACGCCTCGAGCATCTCCTCGGAGAAGCCCAGGTCGCGCAGCAGGTGCCACGACTCCTGCTGCGGCCGCTGCCACAGGTCCCCCAGCTCGCCGGACGTGGACAGCTGCCGCAGCTCCAGCACGCGCAGCTTGTCCGCCAGCCCTCCCGGCGCGTCGAACAGGTGTGACACCGCCGTGACGGGCTGCCGCAGCGGGTCCGCCACCGTGTGCAGCCGCCCACCCCGCCACACCTTCGCGCCTGGGATGAAGCGCTGGAGCGACAGGGCCTGGAGGTCCAGCACGCGCCGGCCCTCGGGGTAGGCCGTGAGGTACACCTGGAAGCCCCGGTCCAGCAGGAACCCCTCGTGCGAGTCGGTGCGCACCCTTCCGCCCGGCGCGTCCCCTGCTTCCAGGATGCGGGCGTCCACCCGGGCTTCGAGCAGCGCCGTCGCGCACGCCAGGCCCGCGAGCCCTCCGCCCACGACGATGACTCCGGGCCGCTTCGCCATGGTCCGCCTCCCGTACAGCGAGCGTGCGGAAGCTGGCTTGATAACACCAGGACGTGCAAGCAAGACTCTGGTTCGGTTGCGGGCATCCGACAGTTCCGGCAAACGTTTCCCGTGTGCCCGATGCCCCAAGCACGCCCACACTGGCATCCGCCGGTGTGTCCTTTGGAGAGAAAGAGCAGGAGTCCCCCATGTTGATCGTGATGCGCCCAGACGCGACGGCCCAGGACATCGAGCGAGTGAACGATGAGATCCGCCGCCGTGGCTGGCATCCGCACGCGATTCCAGGGGGCTCTCGCACCGCCATCGGCATCACGGGCAACCCGGGCGCGGTGGAGCCGGAGCCCTTCCGCGTGCTGCCCGGCGTCGCGGACGCCATCCCCATCTCCCAGCCGTTCAAGCTGGTCAGCCGCGAGGTGAAGCAGGAGGACAGCCAGGTGCGCGTGGGCAACCTCACGCTCGGCGGCGCCGCCATCCACGTCATCGCGGGCCCCTGCTCCGTGGAGTCGCGCGAGCAGATCATCTCCACCGCCCAGGCGGTGAAGAAGGCGGGCGCCACCATGCTGCGCGGCGGCGCGTTCAAGCCGCGCACCAGCCCCTATGAGTTCCAGGGCCTCAAGGGCGACGGCCTGGCGCTGCTGGCGGAGGCGCGCAAGGAGACGGGCCTGCTGGTGACGACGGAGGTGAAGGACACGGCGACGCTGGCGGCCGTCGTGGAGCACACCGACATCCTCCAGGTGGGCGCGCGCAACATGCAGAACTTCAGCCTGCTGGAGGCGGTGGGTGAGACGCGCAAGCCCGTGCTGCTCAAGCGCGGCATCAGCGCCACCATCAAGGAGCTGCTGATGGCGGCCGAGTACATCGTCGCGCGCGGCAACACCCAGGTCATCCTCTGCGAGCGCGGCATCCGCACGTTCGAGAACATGACGCGCAACACGCTGGACCTGAACGCGGTGCCCATGCTCAAGGCGCTGTCGCACCTGCCCGTGTTCGTGGACCCCTCGCACGGCATCGGCGTGCGCAAGGCCGTCCCCGCGATGATGCGGGCCGCGGTCGCCGCGGGCGCGGACGGCCTCATCGTGGAGGTCCACCCGGATCCGCCGCGCGCGAAGTCGGACGGCTTCCAGTCGCTGGACTTCTCCGAGTTCGAGAAGGCCATGGGCGAGGTGCGGGCCATCGCCGCCGCGATGGGCCGCGAGATGGTCCGGCTGGGATAGGCCATGACGCTCAAGGAAGCGCTGGGCAGGGTGGTGGGCCGGCGCGACCTCTCCGCGAGGAGATGGCCTCTGTCATGGGCCAGATGCTCGCGGGCGAGGCCTCCGCCGCGCAGGTCGGTGCGCTGGCGGCCGCGCTGCGCATGAAGGGGGAGACCGAGGACGAAATCCTCGGCGCGGCGGAGGCCATGCGGGCCTGCGCGGCGAAGATTGCTCCCCTGGCGGAGGTGGTGCTCGACACCTGCGGTACGGGGGGTGATGGGGCGCACACCTTCAACATCTCCACCGCGGTGGCCTTCGTGGCCGCCGGGGCGGGGGCGACGGTGGCCAAGCACGGCAACCGCGCGGTCTCCAGCCGCTGCGGCAGCGCGGACGTGCTGGCGGCGCTGGGCGTGTCCATGGAGCGGGCGCACGCGCAGGTGGCGCGCGACATCGACGAGCACGGGGTGGGCTTCCTCTTCGCGCCCTCGCACCACAGCGCCTTGAGGCACGTGGCGCAGGCGCGCAGGGACCTGGGCTTCCACAGCGTGTTCAACCTGCTGGGGCCGCTGACGAACCCGGCGGGGGCGCGCTACCAGCTGCTGGGCACGTTCGACCGGCAGCGCGTGGAGCAGACCGCGCGCGTGCTGGGGCGGCTGGGCAGCCGGCGCGCCTGGGTGGTGCACGGGCACGACGGGCTGGATGAGATTTCGCCGTGCGCGCCCACGGAGGTCGCGGAGCTGTGCGCGGACGGCACCGTGCGCCGCTTCACGGTGACGCCGGAGGACGCGGGCCTGTCCACGGTGCCGCGCGAGTCCATCGCCGGAGGCGACGCGGAGGAGAACGCGAAGCGCCTGCGCGCGCTGCTCGCCGGAGAGCGTGACGGGGTGCGCACGGCGGTGCTGCTCAACGCGGCCGCCGCGCTGCTCATCGTGGGGCTGGTGGACAGCCTGAAGGAGGGCGTGAAGCGGGCCGAGCACGCCATCGACTCCGGGGCCGCCGAACGCAAGCTCACGGCGCTCATCCAGAAGGCCGCGGCATGACGACCTCCTCTTCGGCCGCGAAGCCCGCGGAGGCCCCCGGCACGCTGGACGTCATCATGGCGCGCAAGCGCCGGGAGCTGGGGACCCGTCCTCCGCCCACGCACGGCGCGCAGCCCCCCACGCGGGACTTCGCCCAGGCGCTGGTCCGCCGCGTGTTGGGACATCCGGTCAACGTCATCGCGGAGGTGAAGCGCAAGAGCCCGTCGGGCGGCGCCTTCCCCCACGCGGACGTCGTCGCGGTGGCCCGCTCCTATGAAGCCGCCGGCGCCTGCGCCATCAGCGTGCTCACGGACGGGCCGGACTTCGGCGGCAGCCTGGAGGACCTGGTCGCGGTCCGGGCCGCCGTCTCCATCCCCGTGCTGCGCAAGGACTTCCTCGTCGCCGCCAGCGAGGTGGAGGAGAGCGCGGCCTGGGGCGCGGACGCGGTGCTGCTCATCGCGGACGCGCTGACGGACGCGGAGCTCCGGGAGATGATCGCCGCCGCGAAGCAGGTGCGCGTGGCCGCGCTCGTGGAAGCCCACACGGAGGCGCACGCCGAACGCGCGCTCGCCGCGGGCGCGAGCATCATCGGCCTCAACAACCGCGACCTCGCCACGCTGAAGACGGACACCGGCACGGCGCTCCGGGTGATGCCCGCGCTGCGCGCCCGGTCCACCGCGCTGGTGGCGGAGAGCGGCCTCAAGCACCTGGCGGACCTCACCGCCGCGCGCGACGCGGGCG
>NZ_JBKGHJ010000638.1:0-3964 GCF_046520365.1 Corallococcus sp. 4LFB | reverse complement strand
CTCACGAGGCGGCGGAGACCCCCGCCGCTTCGCTGCCGCACGCGCTTCAGAACGCGTGGAGACGAACAGCCGGGCGGATGCCAGGATGCGCCACCACAGCGCCAGCGACACCAGCGTGCCCACCAGCACGGGCACGTAGCCGGGCACGGGGCGCGGCCCGCCGGACGCGGTGGCCTCGCCGCTGGACTTCAGGCGCCGCCGGGTGGCGCCCAGGGGGCCCTGGATGGCTCCCACCGCGAGCACCATCATCACCATGTGCCCGATGAGCGCCGGGTAGTACCCGCGCGTCACCAGCACCGCGATGCCCACGAGCACCTGCAGCTGCAGCAGGCCGGAGTAGGACGCGCCGATGATGCGCCCCACCTTGTCGAACGGCCGCTTCGTGGCCACCGCGAACGCGAAGAACGCGAGCGCGATGACGCCGGACAGCAGCACCAGGTAGCGAAGGCCCGAGTGGAGATGGAAGAAGAAGGTCATGGGCGCGAGGGTTTAGCACCCGCGGGGCGGGGCGCGACGTTTCCGAAGCTACGACGGGTCCGGCTTGGGCGTGCGCTTCGTGCTGGGGGGCAGGGGCGGCGCGGAGATGCGCTCGGCGGGGGGCAGCTCCCCGGTGAGGCTCTTGAGGAAGGCCACCAGGTCGTCCACCTCGCCGTCCTTCAGCGTGCGGCCCAGCTGGTAGCGGCCCATCAGGCGCACCATGGTGGGCAGGTCCTTCACGCTGCCGTCGTGCAGGTACGGCCCGGTCATCTCCACGTTGCGCAGCGTGGGCACGCGGAAGTAGCCCCGGTCGTCCTCGTTCTTCGTCGCGTCGAAGCGGCCCGCGTCGGTGAGCGCCGGATACGCCTCCACCAGCCCCAGCTTCTGGAACGACGCGCCGCCCACCGCCGGGCCGTTGTGGCACGTGGTGCAGCCGGTGGTGACGAAGGCCTCCAGGCCGCGCTGCTCCTGCGCGCTCAAGGCCGAGTGCTCGCCCGCGAGGAAGCGGTCGAAGCGCGACGGCGTGGTGAGCGTGCGCTCGAAGGCGGCCAGCGCCCGGGCCGCGTTCGCCAGCGTGACGGGCCTGCCGCCCTTCGGGAAGGCGGCGCGGAAGCGGGTGGCGTACTCGGGCATGGAGGACAGCGTGGCCTCGACGCGCTTCGCGTCCGGCATGGCCATCTCCACCGGGTTCATCATCGGCCCCTCCGCCTGGGCCTCCAGCGTGGCGGCGCGGCCGTCCCAGAACTGCGCGATGTGGTGGGCCGCGTTGTAGACGGTGGGCGAGTTGCGCGTGCCCTTCTGCCCCTTGTGCCCGTCCGACAGCGCCTTGTTGTCCACGCCGAAGGTGGTGAGGCCGTGGCAGCTGTTGCAGGACACGTCGTGGTTCTTCGACAGCCGGGGCTCGTGGAAGAGCATGCGCCCCAGGGCAACCTGCGCCTCGGTGTCCGCGGGCAGCGGCGCCGGGTTGCGAGGCGCCTGGAAGAAGTGCGCCGCCAGCTTCGCCACCGCGTCGGCGTCCGGCGCCGCGGGCTTCGCGGCCGGGGCCTGCGCCGTCACGGGAGCGGGCGCGGGAGGCGTTGCGTCCGGAGCCGTGCCGGTGGAGCGCTCACAGCCCGCGAGCGCGCCCAGCGCCGACAGGGTGAACCCGAGGAGCAGTCGATTTCGCGTCATGAGCAAGGCCTCCCGTCAGCGGCACAAGACAGGGCGCACCGTACCAGCGCTCCGGACGGCTGGCTTCGAGACGGAACGTCGCACCCACCTCCCGGGCTTTCCCATGCCATCAGTCCGGCAGCGCCCGTCCGGACAGCGGCCCGGCGGGCGCGGGGCGTGGGTGTGCGGAACAAGCCCGGCACCGCTACCCCTTCTTCTTCAAGGGCCCGGCGGCGCGCCGGGAACGCGGACCGGCGCATCCGCCTGGAAGCGGGGCGCCACGGAGGACGGCGGATGCAGGACGACGACACGGGCGGCAAGGGGCGGGAGGTGGACGTGCTCGTCTGCCGCAAGTGCCTGACGAAGAGCGCCCGGAGTGGCGGACAGGACCTGCCGCGCTGGCTCCAGGGGGAGCTCGCCGAGCGGGGCCTCGCCGGGCAGGTGCGCGTCACGCCCACGGGCTGCATGAACCAGTGCCCGCGCCGGCAGGTCACCGTGCTCGTCTCCGACACCGAGGATCCCGAAGGCCGCATGCTGCTGGTGGAGCCCCGGTCGCAGCGCGACCTGCTCCTGAAGTTCGTGGAGCGCCGCGCCCGTCCGGACGCGCCCGCCGCCACGCCCGGCGGCGACGCTCCGGGGCGGGGGCAGGAGCACCTCGGTGATGAAGCGGTCCACGAGGAACGCGGCCAGTAGCCCCGTGGCGGTGCCGGCGGTGTCCCACGCCAGGTCCTTCACGGAGAAGACGCTGCCGCGAGCGCGGTCGTAGACCTCCTTGCCCAGCCCCACGCCCAAGCCCACCCCCACCCCGGTGAGCGCCCGCGCGCCCGTCGAATCGAAGAGGACGGCGCCCGCGCCGTAGCCCACGCCCGTGGCGGCCGCACACGCCGCGAAGTGTCTGGGCTTGTCGCTGCCAAACCAGTCGTCGCCGGACGCGGCGCGGGAGGAGGCCGGGACGGCGAGGAGCGCGAGGGCGGCGAGCGCGGCACGAGGGGACATGCATCCGTCCTGTAGCATTCCCAGCACGAGGACGGGACCTGGGCTGTGAGTGAAATCCGGGGGTGTCTCCACGCCTGCCGACTCCCACGGTGGGTGCGTTTTGGAGACGGGGCCCGCGGGTGGGCTTATGCTCGACTGGCTTTGAAAGGCATCGGTCCCTCGCTCAGCTTCCGGCAGGCCCGTCACCCCGCGCTCGATGGCGCGCGGGGACTGGCCGTGCTCGCCATGGTGATGGGTCACACGCTGGACGCGCTGCTGGCGCCCGCCTTCCGGGAGCATCCGTGGGTCCAGGAGTACTGGAAGCTGCGGGGCATCACCGCGCCGCTGTTCCTGCTGGTGAGCGGCTGGGCGGTGGTGATGGCGCTGGGCACGAAGCCGGGCGCCGCGAAGGACTCCTTCGGCCGCCGGTTCCGCCGCGCGCTGTTGCTGTTGTTCCTGGGCTACCTGTTGCACTGGCCGGGCTGGGGCGCGGTGCGCGAGCTGGGCTTCTCCGACGCCATGCTGCGCAAGGTCTTCCAGTTCGACGCGCTCCAGTGCATCGGCGCGTCGCTGATGCTGGGCGCGATGGCGCTGGTCGTGACGCCGCACCGGGGCGCGCGGGCGCTGCTGCTGGGCGGGCTGGCGGTGGGCATCCCCCTGGCGAGCGCCGGGATGTGGCTCGCGGGCGCGCACCTGCCGGTGCCGCTGCAGCAGTTCATCGGCAACGGGGAGGGCAGCCGCTTCCCGTTCTTCCCCTGGGCGGGCTTCTTCTTCGCGGGCGCGTTCGCCGCGCACGCGCTGCACCTGTTGAAGCCGGGCCTGGCGCAGGGCTTCGCGCTGCTCGCGCTGGGCGGGGCGCTGCTGGCGCTCACCCGCTGGCTGCCCATCGAGTGGACGCCCACCAGCCCCACCATGGTCCTCTACCGCGTGGCGCAGGGCCTGCTGGTGCTGGGCGTCGTCAACCTGCTGCCGCGGCGGGTGAGCGGCATGCTGGCGCCGCTGGGACGGCTGTCGTTGTGGATCTACGTGCTGCACCTGCCGGTGGTGTACGGCTGGGCGGACATCGCGGGCCTCGCGCAGCGCATCGGGCCCCGGCTAGGCATGGCGGCGGCGCTGGGCGTGTCCGTGGCGCTGCTGGCGGCCTGCTACCTCATCGCCCGCTTCGGGCGCTGGGTGCGCGAGCAGGCCCGCCCCTGGCGCACGGGCTCCACGACGCTGGGCGCCAGCGTCGGCACCGCGCGCCTGGGCCAGTAGCGGGCCTCTAGCCCTCGGAGCCGGTCCTCGGCAGCTTCGCGGGAGGCTCGGTCGCGTTGCCCGGGCCACCAGCTCGCGCGCCACGGACTCCAGCGCGCTGATGCGGCGG
>NZ_JBKGHJ010000637.1:0-3989 GCF_046520365.1 Corallococcus sp. 4LFB | reverse complement strand
CCTCCAGGCCCCGCGCCTGCGCCAGCACCAGCGGCTCCTCCGAGCGGGCCACCCGGCCCAGGAAGGACGGCCCCTGCGAGTCCACCGACCGGCCGGGGGGCGGCACGGGGTGGTCCGTGTGCGCGACGGGGAGCATCCTCCGGCCGCCCGCGTCCACGAGGAACAGCTCCGCCCCGGTGGCCTCCAGCGCCCGCACGATGAGCTCCACCAGCGGCCTGAGCGGGCCCTGCGGATCCGCGCGCGGCGCCAGCCACCGGGGCGCCAGCGCGTCCATCTGGCGCAGGAAGCGCTTCTCGCGCTGGCGGTCCTCGAAGGAGTAGCCGGAGAAGAGGACCACCACGTGGTCCATGGCCTCCTCCAGCTGCTGGAAGAGGCACTGGAGGCCCGCGGCGCCGGGCCTGCGCTCCGGCTGGACGTCCTCCCACAGCTGGGGGATGAGCCGCCCCAGGAGCGTGTACTCGTCCGTCGCGTCCTCCTGCGTGGCGCCCACGCGCAGGCGCAGGTTGATGTGGGCCTCCTCCAGGCGCGCCCGCGTCTCCAGCCGCTCCGGCGTGGCGCCGTCCCGGCAGATGGCCGCCACCGCGTGGAGGTATTCCGGCAGCGTGGAGATGACCTCCGACGGCTTCAGCCCCTGGGTGCTCTCCAGCGTTCGCGCCGCCTCCGCGAAGCGCCGTACCAGGACGTCCAGGTTCGCTTCGATGAAGTCCGCGGTGAGTTTCATGGGCCCGTGCAAAGGGGGTAGGGGCTCGGGCCCCCAGGTGCAATGGCACCCATGTGTTTCACCGGGGATTTCCGACAGGCGGCCCCCCGGGCATGCCCCGCGTGAAGTCACCGCGCGGATGCAGGGCAGGGGGGCACGCCAATCCTGGCGGCGGCGGCGCGACCTGCGTAGGCTGCCCGGGTGCGGAGAGAGACCTCGCGTTCCACCATCCTCATCGTCGACGATGAACCGGATCTGCGCGAGGTCGTGGCGGAGCTGCTGGAGATGGAGGACTACACGGTGCTCCAGGCCGCCAACGGCCAGGCCGCCCTGGAGGTCCTGGCCTCCCAGCCCCAGCCCTGCCTGGTGCTGCTGGACCTGATGATGCCGGTGATGGACGGCCACGAGTTCCTGCACCGGCTGCGGCAGGACGAGCGCCACCGCGAGCTGCCGGTGCTGATGCTCACCGCCCACTTCTCCGCCAAGGCCCCGCCGGGCACGGTGGGCCTCTTGCGCAAGCCCGTGGACATCGCGGAGCTCTTGGCCATGGTGGCCCGGCACTGCCCCGCCGCCTGAGCGCGCGGGGCCCTACGCCCGCACGGAGTGCACGGCGATGGCGTCCAGCAGCGCCTCGCGGACGTCTTCGTTGTTCTCCACGAGGAGCAGCGTGGGGCGGTGTTGCGCGGTGGACACCCGCGCACCGTAGGGCACGGGCCCCGGCGATTCCGGGTCCCCCTCGCGAAGCGGAGGGCCGGGCGCCCGGGGCCGGCGAGGGGGCGTCCGCCGGGACTCATGGCCCGCCGCGCGGCAGCGTCAGGGTGAAGACCGTCCGCTCCGCGTCCGACGTCACGGTGAGCCCGCCCCGGTGGCCGCGGGCAATCTGGTGGGAGATGAAGAGCCCCAGGCCCAGGCCCGACGGCGCGTGGGCGCCGGTGCGCGCGCGGTGGAAGGGGTCGAACAGCAGGTCCAGCACCTGCGGCGAGATGGGCTCCCCCGGGTTGCTCACCCGCGCGACGGCCTGCTCCGCTTCGCCCTCGAGCGACAGCTCCACCACGCCCTCCGGCGGGCTGTACTGCAGGGCGTTGCCCAGCAGGTTGCTCAGGACCTGCGCCAGCCGGTCCGCGTCCCAGTGCCCCGTGAGGGGGCCGGTGGTGGTCACCTTCACGGTGCGGTTGGGGTGCACCAGCTCCAGCTCGTCCACCACCTGGCGCGCCACCTGCCCCAGGTCCGTGTCGCCCGGCGTCAGCGGGATGCCGCTGCCCAGCCGGCTGCGGGTGAAGTCCAGCAGCTCGGTGATCATCCGCGTCATCCGGTCCGTGCTGCTGATGATGCGGCTGGCGGTGCGCACCAGCGGCGGGGGCAGCTGCTCGCTGGCGACGAGGAAGCTGGCGCCCATGCGGATGGAGTGGAGCGGGTTGCGCAGGTCGTGGCCCACGATGCCCAGGAAGCGCTCGCGGAACTCCGCGGTCGCGCGCAGCTCGGCCTCCGCCTGCTTGTGCCGGGTGACGTCCACCACCACGGAGCCCACGCCCACCACCTCTCCCCGGGCGGTGCGCACCGGGTGGTAGCTGGCCATCAAGTACAGCTCGCCGCCGGGCGCGTCCGGGTGCTCCAGCGTGAAGCCCAGCTCCTCCACGGGCTCGCCCGTCTCCATGACGCGGCGGAGCAGGGGCTCCAGCCGGGGCGCGAGCCGGGGCAGGACCCGCGCCAGCGTCCTGCCGGGATAGGCGTCCACGGACAGCCCGTCCAGCTTCGCCATGCGCGCGTTGACGCGCACGAAGCGCAGGTCCCGGTCCAGCAGCGACATCCCCGCGGCCGACGACGTGAGCAGCGCGTCCAGCTGCGCGAACACCTCCGCCTTCTCCTGGTGGGTGCGCCGCACGGCGTCCAGCAGCCGCTTGGTGCGCGCGAGCGCGTCCACCCGCGCGCGCACCTCCTCCGTGCGGAAGGGCTTGGCCACGTAGTCGTTGGCGCCCGCGCGCAGGCCCTGCACCAGGTCCTCCGGCCGGCCGTGCGCGGTGAGCAGCAGGACCGGCAGGGCCTCCGTCTCCCGCTGGCTCCGCAGGAACTGGCAGACCTCCGGGCCGGACATCCCGGGCATCTCCCAGTCCAGCACCACCACGTCCGGCGCACGCCCGGCGTGCAGCCGTTCGAGCATCGCGGCGCCGTCCGGGAACGTCTCCACCTGGAAGCCTGTTCCCAGTGCCGCCTTGATGAAGCGCGCCTCGCTGGCGCTGTCATCCACCACCCAGACACAGGGTGCGGGGTCCGTGACGGGCGGGGGTGGGGGCGCATGGCTGGAGTTCGGTTCCCGGTGCTGAAGATCAGGAGCGCGCAGGGTGCCGGATGCGCGGGCGCCCGTGGCGCTCCGCCGAAGGCCATGGCACATCGTCCAAGGCGGGCGTGGACCACAGAACGTTCAACGCGCGCTGGATGACTCATTTCTTTCAGCGGGTCGGAATCGGTCTAGCTTGGCCGGTCGTTTCCAGAGGACACCATGCCCGAGGTACTCGTCGTCGATGACAGCAAGGTGATGCGCGACATGGTGGTCGCCTGCCTGCGGCCCCACCCGGACAGCCGCTTCACGCAGGCCTCCAGCGGGTTGGAGGCCATCGAGCAGCTGTCGCTCAAGCCGTATGACCTGCTCGTCCTGGACCTCAACATGCCGGACATCGGCGGCATCGAGGTGGTGGAGTTCGTGCGGGGCCAGGACCACCTGCGCAACCTGCCCATCATCATCGTCACCACCCGGGGCGACGAGGCCTCGCGCGAGCGCGCGCTGCAGGCCGGCGCGGACCGCTTCATGACCAAGCCCTTCACGCCGGACTCCATCCAGGGGGCCGCCCGGGCGCTCTTGGAGAAGGCGTCGGCCGAGGCGTCGCGCGGGTGAGCGGCTCCGGGGAGTTCGCCGAGTTCCTCCCCGCATACCTGGCGGAGGTGGATGAACTGCTCGCCTCCGCGCAGCGGGACCTGCTCGCGGTAGAGGAGGCCGTGCGCAAGGGCCTGGCCCAGCCCCGCGCCGTGCGGGAGCTGTTCCGCGCGCTGCACACGCTCAAGGGCCTGTCCGCCATGGTGGACGTGGAGCCCATCGTCTCCGTGGCGCACTGGATGGAGGCGTCCCTGCGGCTGGCGGACCAGGCCGGCGGACGGCTGCCCGAGTCCAGCGTGGAGCCGCTGGTGGAGGGCCTGCGCGCCATCGAGCTGCGCGTGCGGCAGCTGGGCGCGGGCAAGACCGCGTCGCGCGGGTGAGCGGCTCCGGGGAGTTCGCCGAGTTCCTCCCCGCATACCT
>NZ_JBKGHJ010000636.1:0-3992 GCF_046520365.1 Corallococcus sp. 4LFB | reverse complement strand
CTGCGGCCGAAGCCCGCGCCCAGACCGGCCCGGCGCCCCCCGCGTCGAAAGCGGCGCCCCCTGCCTCATGGCAGGCGGACTTCGGCCCGGCTCCGGCCGCGCCCGCCCGTCCGGCCTCCAAGCAGCACGAGAAGGCGGCCGCCCCGCCCGGCAAGACGCCGGACTGGATGAGCGACTTCGAGGACTGACCCCCGGCGCCGTTTGCGGTGCGCGCACTCCGGGCGATAGCGTTTTCACCCTCCAGAAAGGCAGACCATGGGACACGAGAAGCCGATCGAGCCGTTTTCGGACCTGCACCGCGAAGGGGACCGCGTGCGCGCGGTGCTGCTGCACGACCCCACGGTGGAGGGCCTGGACATGGCCATCTACATGGACGCGTCCGGCAGCATGCGGGAGGAGTACGCCTACAAGACCGAGCAGCGCTCGTTCCTGGAGTGGCTGCGCGGCGCGCCGATGAAGGAGCCCTCCAACGACGTGGAGCCGCAGGTGCGGTGGATGCTGGAGTACCTGGCCACCAAGGACCGCAACGGCCTCTTGCGCGTGGCCTACTGGGCCTGTGGCACCAACGGCCGCCAGGTGGAGGCCGTGGGCGAGCTCAAGGGCACCGACGTGAAGCAGTACAAGTTCCCCGGCGCGAAGCAGCTGGGCGGCTTCACGTACCTGGAGCCCGCGCTGCGCGACTACGTGAAGTACCTGGAGGAGCAGGTGAAGGTGGGCGCCAAGCGCGGCTGCGCCATCATCGTCACCGACGGCCGCCTCCACGACGCGGAGGCCGTCGAGAAGTTCTCCGCGGAGGTGGCGAAGAAGATCGCCGCCGGACGTCTTCCGCGCATCAACTTCGTGCTGGTGGGCGTGGGCGACGACATCGACGAGGAGCAGCTGGAGCACATCGCCCACGAGGAGTATCCGGGCGTGGGCCACCTGTGGTGCCACCGCATCGCGAAGGAGATCACCCAGGTCGCGGAGCTGGTCGCCGTGCTGGTGGATGAGAACATGACCGTCGCCGCTGGCGGCACCATCTACGACGACAAGGGCAAGGTGCTGAAGACGTACGAGGGCCGCCTGCCCGCGGTGCTGGAGTTCGACGTTCCCGAAGAGGCCAAGAGCTTCACGCTGGAGGTGAACGGCCAGCGCTACACCCAGCCGCTCCCCGACGAAGAGCACCACGACGAGGACGAGGACCACCACTGATGGCCGGCCACGAAGTCGTCAACCGCCCCTTCTCCGACATCCACCGGATGGGCAACAAGGTCATCGCGACGCTGTTGCACGACCCCACCGTGGAGGGCCTGGACGTGGCCCTCTACATGGACGGCTCCGCGAGCATGGAGAACGCGTACGGGCCGCGCGGCATCCTGGCGAAGCTCGCCCCGGTGAAGAACCAGGTCGAGCCGCAGATGCAGTGGATGCTGGAGTACCTGGCCAACAAGGACCGGGACGGCAAGGTGCGCGTCACCTACTGGGCCGCGGGCGACGGCACCCAGCTGGAGGTGGTGGGCGACCTCACGGGCCCGCAGGCCAAGGGCTACCGCTTCCCCGGGCCGCGCTCCTACGGCAAGGCCACGGTGATGCTGCCGGTGCTGCGCGACTTCGTGGCGCACATCAAGCAGCAGGTGGGCGAAGGCGCCAAGCGGGGCCTGGCGGTCATCATCACGGACTCGCAGATCAACGACGCCCATGACGTGACGGCCTACGCCACCCAGGTGGCCAAGGAGATCGCCTCCGGCCGCCTGCCGCGCATCAACTTCGTCTTCATGGGCGTGGGCGAGCAGGTGGACGAGGAGCAGATGGAGGAGATCTCCCACACCACCTATCCGGGCGTGGGCCACCTGTGGTGCCACCGCATCGCGGACCGCATGGAGGAGATGGCGGAGCTGGTCGCCGTGCTGGTGGACGAGACCATGACCGTCGCCGCGGGCGGCACCATCTACGACGAGCAGGGCAAGGTGCTGAAGGTCTACGAGGGCCGCCTGCCCGCGGTGCTGGAGTTCGAGGTGCCCCCGGAGTGCAAGCGCTTCACGCTGGAGGTCGCCGGCCAGCGCTTCGACCAGCCCGTCCCTGAAGAGCATGGGGACGAGGACCACCACGACGAGGCCGAGGACGACGCCCCCAAGGCGGAAGCGCCGCCCCCGGCCGCCGCGCCCTCCCACTCACGCCGCGGACACCGCCACTAGGGCGACAGGAAGAACAGCCATGCCGGAGCAGAAGAAGAGCGGGTCGCGGTTCGGTTCGTTGAACATCAAGGGCCTCAAGGAGGCGGAAGCCGGCGGCAATGTCGTGCAGCGCCACGTCCACGGCCCGGGGTGCGACCACGGCCACGGCCATGACCATCACGGTCAGGACCACGGGCACGCGCATGCGCACGGCGAGCCCCACGTGCACGGCCCTTCCTGCTCCCATGGCCACGACCACGGGCATGACCACCATGGCCATGACCACCATGGGCATGCCCACTCCCAGCGCGTCATCCGTCCGCCGGCCCACCGCCCGGCGGAAGGGGGCGGCGCCGCGCTCCAGCTGGACCTGGAGGGCACGCTGCCGGGAGAGACGGACGACCAGGGCCGCTTCGAGCGGCTGGAGGCGGCCCTGGAAGCGCAGCACGGCATCACCGACGTGCACCTGCGCCGCGACGCGGGGCACGCGGAGGTGTGCATCCACTACCAGCCGTCGCTGGTGAGCGTGTCGAAGCTGGTGACGCTCGCGCAGAAGACGGGGGCGCGGGTGGCCGCGCGCTACCTGCACCACACCTGGTTCGTGCGCGGGATGGACTCCGCGGACGCGGCCCAGGTCATCGAGCACGCGGTCTCCAAGATGAAGGGCGTGCTCACCGCCAGCGTCGCGTATGCCAGCGAGCGCCTGGTCATCGAATACGACAAGGAGGAGCTGAAGCCTCTGGACGTGGAGGCCCGGGTGAAGGCGCTCGGGTACGGGCTGGAAGTGCCCATGGCGGGCCACGCCTGTTCGCACCACGCGCACGGCGGAGGCCTGGCGCCGCTCCTGGAGCTGCCCCTGGTGGTCGCCTCCGGCGTGCTGCTGGCGGCGGGCTTCGGGGTGGAGCACTTCGCGCTGGCGCCGCCGCTGGTGGCCACGGTGCTCTGGGCGCTGTCCATGGCGAGCGGCGGCTTCTTCGCCATCCGGGGCTCGGTGCAGTCCATCGCGCAGCTGCGCATCGACATCGAGACGATGATGGTCGTGGCCGCGGTGGGCGCGGCGGTGCTCGGCGCGTGGTTCGAGGGCGCGTTCCTGCTCTTCCTCTTCAGCGCGGGCCACGCGCTGGAGCACCGGGCCATGGACAAGGCGCGCCGCTCCATCGAAGCGCTGGGCCAGCTGCGCCCGGAGGTGGCGCGCGTGCGCCGGGGCTCGGAAGTGGTGGAGGTGCCGGTGGCGGACGTGGCGCGCGGCGAGCGCATCGTCGTGCGTCCGGGCGACCGCGTCCCGCTGGACGGCATCATCCGCGAGGGCAAGAGCTCCCTGGACCAGGCGGCCATCACCGGCGAGTCCATGCCGGTGGCGCGCAAGCCGGGCGACGAGGTGTTCTCCGGCACCATCAACTGCGAGGCGGCGCTGGAGGTGGAGGTGACGCGCCTGTCGTCGGAGTCCGTGCTGGCGCGCGTGGTGGACATGGTGGCGCAGGCGGAGGCGCAGAAGGGCAAGCGGCAGCGCTTCGCCCAGCGCCTGGAGCGCACGGTGGCGCCGCTCGTCATGGCGGCGGCGGTGCTGTTCCCGGGGGTGCTGGTGCTGACGGGCACGCCGCTGAAGGAGGCCGTGCTGCGCGCGGTGGGGCTGCTGGTGGCCGCGTCGCCGTGCGCGCTCGCCATCTCCACGCCGTCCGCCGTGCTCTCCGCGGTGGCGTCCGCCGCGCGCGGGGGCGTGCTCATCAAGGGCGGCATCTACCTGGAGCTGTTGAGCGGCATCCGCGCCGTCGCCTTCGACAAGACGGGCACGCTCACCGTGGGCCGCCCCCGGCTGCTCACGTCGTGGGCCGCGCCGGG
>NZ_JBKGHJ010000635.1:0-3994 GCF_046520365.1 Corallococcus sp. 4LFB | reverse complement strand
GCGCCCCCGGTGCCCGCCCGCACGGCCGGATGGGCCCGGAGTGGAGGGGCCTGTCGCGGCGTCGTTCAGCGGCGTGCCGGCCGGCATGGGGGCGCCGGACTGGGAGGGCGACTGCTGGGGGGCGTTCTGGCTCACTTCAGGTCCTCACTTACTTCTTGCGCAGGCCGGCGACGTCCTTCGCCACGCTCTTCTGGGCCGCGTCCAACGCCGCCTTGGGGGTGGCGGTGTTCTTGAACACGGTGTTCATCGCGCTGGTGGCGGGGGTCCAGACCATGGACATCTCCGGCAGGTTGGGCATGGGCACCGCCACGTCCACCTGGGTCTTCATCGCCTTGAGCAGCGGATCTGCGGCCACCTTCGCGTCCTGGTACACCGCCATGTTGGAGGGGCTCTGGCGGCCCTCCAGCGCCAGCGTCTTCTCCGCGCCCGCGTCGGTGAGGAACTTCGCGAAGTCGTACGCCGCTTCCTTGTTCTTCGACGGGGCGGCCACGTACACGCCCTCCACCGTCATCCAGGGCTTCAGCGGCGTGCCCTTGTTCTCATCCAGCGTGGGCAGCGGCGCCAGGCCGTACTCCACGTTCTTGGCGACCTCGCCCAGGAACCACGGGCCGGAGAACACCATCGCGGCCTTGCCCTCGTTGAAGAGGGAGGTGATGAGCGCGCTGGAGGGCTCCGCGGGGAGGATGCCGTCCTTGTTCTTCCACTTGAGGACCTGCTCCACCGACTTCACGTTGGCGGGCGAGTTCATCGTGGGGGCGCCCTTCGCGTCGAACACGCCACCGCCGAAGCCGTTCATCACCGCCGCGTGGTAGTAGAAGTCGTTGTACGCGTACGCCAGCCCGAAGCGGCCCGCCTTCGCGTCCGTGAGCTTCTTGGCCATCTTCACCATTTCGCCGGACGTCTTGGGCGGAGTGGGGACCAGCTTCTTGTTGTAGATGAGCGTGATGACCTTGTAGTTCAGCGGCAGGCCGTACGTCGTCCCCCGGTAGGTCATCGCCTCCATCGTCGTGGGGATGAAGCGCTTCTTCGTGGCGTCATCCAGGAAGAAGTCGATGGGCTCCACCGTGTTGCCCGCTTCAATCCAGCCGCCCAGGCGGTCCTGCGCGAAGATGAAGAGGTCCGGGCCCTTGCCGCGCGGCACGGTGGCGCTGATTTTATCCGCGTAGGCGTCGTAGGGCACCGCCAGCGTGGTGACCTTGACCTTGCCTTCGTTCGCCTTGTTGTACTCGGCGACCACCTTCTCCAGCGCGGCCTTCTCCTCCGCGCGGTAGGCGTGCCAGAGCACCAGCTCCGTGGCGGCGAAGGACGGGACGGGCAACAGGCCGACTGCGCACAGACAGAGGGCCGCGAGCAACGTTCGCAGGTGCGTCATTGGGAAAATCCTCCGGGATATCAAACGGACAGCCGCAGCTCGGATTCAGCGTCGAAGAGGTGCAGGGACTCCAGCTCCACCGTCACGGGCACGGCGACGCCAGGCTCCGGGGTGGCCTGGGGCGGCAGGCGGAAGACCAGCGGGTTGTCTCCCAGGCGGGCGTGCACGATGAGCTCGTTGCCCAGCGGCTCCACCAGCTCCACGCGCGCCTCCACGGGCGAGGACTCGCCGCGCGCGGTGACGCCCGCGGCCAGGAGGTTGTCCGGGCGCAGGCCCACCTTCACCTTGCGGCCGCCCTTCCCCGCCGTCGCCGCGCGCAGGCGCTGCGGCACCGGCAGCCGGAAGCCGTCGCCGGACAGCGACGCGCCGTCCGCGTCCAGCGTGGCGGAGAGCATGTTGATGGGCGGCGTGCCGATGAACTGCGCCACGAACACGTTGACCGGCTTCTCGTAGACCTCCAGCGGCGTGCCCAGCTGCTGGAGCTTGCCGTCCTTCATCACCGCGATGCGGTGGCCCATGGTCATCGCTTCGATCTGGTCGTGCGTGACGTAGACGGACGTGACCTGGAGCCGGTGCTGCAGCTTCTTGATCTCCGAGCGCATCTGCACGCGCAGCTTCGCGTCCAGGTTGGAGAGCGGCTCGTCGAAGAGGAACACCGCCGGCTTGCGCACGATGGCGCGGCCCAGGGCCACGCGCTGGCGCTGGCCGCCGGACAGCGCCTTGGGCTTGCGGTCCAGCAGGTGCGTGATGCCCAGGATTTCCGCCGCCTCGTCCACCAGCTTGTCCATCTCCGGCTTGGGCGTCTTGCGGATCTTGAGGCCGAACTCCAGGTTCTGCCGCACGGACATGTGCGGGTAGAGCGCGTAGTTCTGGAACACCATGGAGACGTCCCGGTCCTTCGGCGGCAGCGCGTTCACCGCGCGCTCACCGATGGAGATGGTGCCTCCGGAAATCTCCTCCAGGCCGGCGATCATCCGGAGCGCCGTGGACTTGCCGCACCCGGACGGCCCCACGAGGACCATGAACTCATGGTCGCGGATATCGAGGTTGAGCCCCTCGATGACCGACACGTCTCCGTACCGCTTCGCCACGTCCTTGAACGACACGCCGGCCATCAGGTTCTCCAGCAAGAGCCCCGCTCGCGCCAGTGACGACAGCACGTCCGGGTCAGGTTCTGCGCACGCTCCGCCGGGTGCCTCACGGCACGCGTCCGAGGATGCGCGCGGACAGCGGCGGCAGCGCCAGGTCCAGCGTGGCGCCCGCCTTCGTCCGCCCTCCGTTCAGCAGGTCCTCCACCTCGCCGACGCCCGTCCACGCTTCCGGCCACGGCACCGACGCCGTGCCCTTCGTCTTGCCGCGGTTCACCGCCACCACCACCGTGTCGCCCGACGCTTCGTCCCGCCGCTGGAAGACATACACATCGCCCTCCGTGGAGAGCGGCGCGTGCACGCCCCGAGACAGGGCCGGATGCGCGCGGCGGATGGCGATGAGGCGCTTGTAATACTCGCGCAGGGACTCGTCGCGTTTCTTGCCCGCGCCCGGCTGCACCGCCTGCTTGCCCCACGGCATGTCGCTGCGGTTCTGCGGCCAGTCCCCACCCGCGCGGCCTACCTCCTCGCCGTAGTAGATGACGGGGATGCCGGCCGTGGTGAGCTGCAGCGTGGCGGCCAGGCGGAAGAGGGGCACGTTGCCCTGGAGCTGGTGCAGCGCCCCGTCCACGTCGTGCGACGACAGGAAGTGCGCCAGGTGGTGCCCCGCCGTCACCTTCGCGCGCGACTGGAGATAGCGGTCGAACGCCACCGTGCGGCCGCGCCCCTGGATGAAGCCCAGCGTGTTGCCCACGAAGGCGAAGTCGAACCCGGCGTCCATCTCATCCGGCGTGAAGTACGGCTCCAGCACCTGCACGTCGCCGCCCCACACCTCGCCCAGCAGGAAGAAGTCCGGGGAGACCTCCGCGCGCGTGCGGCGGCGGTGCTCCTTCCAGAAGTCGTGTGACACGTGCTTCACGGTGTCCAGCCGGAAGCCGTCCACGCCGGAGCGCTTCGCCCAGTCCAGCTGCGCGTCCAGCAGGTACTTCGCCACCTCCGGCCGCTCCGTCTTGAAGTCCGGCAGGCCCGCCACGCACGTCGTGAGGTCGTCCGAGCCGCAGGTGCCCTTGTCCTCCGAGCGCAGCCAGTCCGGGTGGTCCTTCAGGTAGCGCGAGTTGTAGCCCGGGTGGTTGTAGACGACGTCCAGCAGCACGCGGATGCCGCGCGCGTGCGCCGCGTCCACCAGCGCCTTGAAGTCCGCCTCCGTGCCGAAGCGCGGATCCAACGCGTGGAAGTCGTCCGCCCAGTAGCCGTGATAGCCCCAGTCCGGGAAGCCGGAGCCGGTCACGAAGCCGGGGATCTGCTGGAGCAGCGGCGTCACCCACAGCGCCGTCACGCCCAGCGACGACAGCTCGTCCAGGTTCGCGGTGAGCCCCTTCAGGTCGCCGCCGTGGAAGGTGCCCGGCGCCTTCGCGTCGCCCTTCTCGTTGTTGGACGGGTCGCCGTCCGCGAACCGGTCCACCACCACGAAGTACAGCACCCCGTCCTACGTCGAGTTCAAGCTCACCCTCACCGCCAACTACGCCATCTGATT
>NZ_JBKGHJ010000634.1:0-4028 GCF_046520365.1 Corallococcus sp. 4LFB | reverse complement strand
GAGACGCCACCGCGCTCGAGCCTGCGCCGCCGCCGGAGGACACCGGCGTGTTCCTGGACGGCCAGCGCCGCCGGGGGCCGTTCCTGTCCGGTCCCGGCAGCATGCGCTTCGTGCTGCACCACACGGCGCTGGGCGCGCTGGGCGGCTTCTTCACGCAGGCGTTCTCCAAGGACTTCAACTTCGACCGCAGCTCGCGCGAGTCGATGCTCGCGGGCACGCTCATCGGCGCGGGCCTGGGCTTCGGCGCCTCCGCGTGGTGGCAGTTCAACAACTGGGTGGACACGCCCATGGCGAACTTCACCGTCCTCAACTCGGGGATCGGCGGCATGTTCCTCGCGGGCTTCATGGACCTCCTCACGCAGGACGCGGGCGTGCTCACCTGGTCCGCGTTCCTGGGCGCGGAGCTGGGTGCGTGGCTGACGGCGGGCATCGGCGGCGGGCAGCTGCCGCTGTCGGACGGCCTGCTGGTGGCCTCCGGCGCGGGCTGGGCGGCGGCGTACAGCGCGCTGTTCCTCGCCATCGTGCACTTCTCCGGGACGTCCATCTCCGGCAAGACGTGGAAGGACCTGCTGCTCATCTCCCCGGGCGTGGGCGCGGGCGTGCTGGCCCTGGCGACCATGCGCTACAACCCGACGGCGTCGCAGATCCTCCGCGCGGACCTCTTCGGTGGCGGCGTGGGCGCGGCGGTGCTGCTCATCTCCGGCCTGGTGCTGGGCGGCTTCAACCAGTCCACCCCCTACGTGCTGTCCTTCCTGGGCTCCGCGGGCGCCATCACCACCGTGAGCCTGCTGTGGGAGGAGAGCGTGGACCGGTCCGCCGTGCGCAGCTCGCACGGCGCCAAGGACCGGCCCTACAAGAACGTCTGGTGGTAGACGGCCTGGAGGACGGGCGGGCAGGCGTCATGGCACGCGGGGGAGGGCGGCATCACCTTTCCCCGGTATGGCGCGCGTCCTCCCGTTCTCGGCCCTCCTGACCTCGCTGGGCTCCTCGCTGGAGCCCGGGGACGGTCCTCCTCGCGGAAACGCGGCCCCGCTGCCCACGCACGTGCGGCCCCTGCTGGAGGCCGCCAACCCGAGCGCGGAGCTGCGCCGGATGCGGGACTCGGGCGGGCTGTTGAAGGACGCGCGTCCGGCCCTCTACGTCGTGGAGCTGCACGGCCCCGCGGGCCGGTTCTCCGGCCCGCCGGTGCGCTACCTCTTGTGCGCGCTGACGCCGGACGCGGTGCCGTCCCTGGAGCAGGACCCGTACCGGCCCCGCGCGTGGGAGGTGGAGCCCGCCGTCACGCTGGTGGCGGATGACCACGGCGCGCTCCGGGCCCTGCTGGCGGAGGCCGCCGAGCGCGGCAGCTCCGTCTGGAAGGGGAGCTACGACGGCAACCCGGTGTCGCTCTTGCGCATCGAGCCGTCCCCGGTGTCCAAGCGCCTGCAGGCGGTGCTGGACGAGGCCCCCATGCGGCCCCTGGCGGCCCTGAGCGAGCAGGGCCAGACGCTGGCGGCGGTGGTGCCCCTGTCCGAGCCGGGCCTGGAGCTGTGCCCCATCCACCGTGCCCTCAAGGGCGTGGAGACCTTCCAGGAGGAGACGTTCCTCACGCTGGTGGCCGCCTACGCGCGCGTGACGGAGCTGGACGCGCCCCTCACCACGCCGCAGGGGCTGGCGGCGGCGCGCGAGCGGCTGGCCACGCTGGTGCCCGGCCAGCACGCGGTGCTGCTGGTGCTGCCCGGAGGCCGGGGCCGCATCCTGCGCTTCCGGCAGGGCCTGGACCTGGCGCACCTGAAGGGCGCCCCGCGAAACCCCACGCTGCGCAGCCTGGACCTGGCGCTGCTCAACGCGCTGGTGCTGCGCACGGTGCTGGGCATCCAGGAGCCGGAGGCGTCCGGACATCCCCAGGTCTTCCCGGTGCACGGACTGGACGCGCTGGTGGCGGGCGTGGAGGCCGGCACGTTCCAGGCGGCTTCGCGCTCAACCGCCGCCGGTGTGGGAGGTGCGGGCGGTGATGGAGGCCCAGGCCACGCTGCCGCCGCGCACCCTGCGCGTGGAGCCGCGCGTGCCCGCGGGCCTGCTCTTCCTGGATCCCGAAGTCTGACGGCCCCTTGAGTGCGTGCGCTGACCGGCACCGCGCAGGACTGGCCCCTCCGGGTGCGGCTGCGGTTGGAGCCGGGCCCGGGGGAGACGCTGGACGCCATCTGCGGCGGGGAGGTGCAGGTGCTCCAGCGGCGGCTGGGCTACCGCTTCACGCTGGACCCCGTGCTGCTGGCGCACTTCGCGGTGTTCGAGGCGGGCGCGCACCGCGGAAGGCTGCTCGACCTGGGGACCGGGTGCGGCATCATCCCGCTGGTGCTGGCCCGCCGGCTGGGGAGAGCGGACCTCACCGCGCTGGAGCTGCAGCCCGGCCTGTTCTCCCTGGCGGAGCGCAACGTGTACCTGAACCGCTGCGAGGGCGCGGTGACGCTGGTGCAGGGCGACCTGCGGCACGTGGCGGAGACCTTCACCGCGAGCAGCTTCGGCCACGTGCTGTGCAACCCGCCCTACCGCGCGCGCACCGCGGGCCAGAGCAACCTGTCCCAGGAGAAGGCGCTGGCGCGGCATGAGATTGCCTGCGAGCTGCCGGACGTGGTGCGCGCGGCGGCCTACCTGCTGGTGCCCCGGGGCGGGCTGTGCATGGTGTACCCGGCGTCGCGCTTCAGCGAGCTGGTGTCGGTGCTGCGCACGCAGCAGCTGGAGCCGCGCACCGTGCGCATGGTGCACCCGCGCGCGGACCGGCCCGCGAAGCTGGTGCTGCTGCACGCGGTGAAGGGCGGCCGGGCGGACCTCACCGTGCTGCCGCCGCTCGTCGTCCACGCGGACGAGGATCAGGCCTTCACGGACGAGGTGAACGCCATGGTGGGCTGACGCACGCCGCGCGCTTTCGCTTCACCCGGAGTGGGGCGGGGCGGGGTAGGCTCTCCGGCCCCAGGGCTGGGAGCGGCGGCCCCGTCTTGCGAAGGCAGGGTGTGATGCACGTGGACCTCCGCCGTGCCGTGCGGTGGCGACTCCAGGCCCTGGGCTGCTGGGCGGTGGCGGCGTTGCTGCTGGGCTCCAGCGCGCGGGCGCAGACGCAGGCGGACCGGCTCTACCTGGGCATCGGCGTCTCCGGCGGAGGCTCGCTGGCGGCCGGGGACGTCCACGTCAAGGAGCGGCGGAGCCTGGAGCTGCGCGTGCCGCTGCCGCCGCTCGTGCTGGGGCGCACGTACCTGTTGCCCTCGGTGGGATACGAGACGCGGTGGGTGGGCGCGGACGTGCCCGTGGCGGGGGAGGACGCGGTGGAGCGGCGCTTCCACCGCATCCAGCTGGGGCTGACGCTGGTGCGTCCCGTGGTGCCTCGCTGGCTGCTGATTTCCGGCGTGACGGGCAGCACCCGCACGGACTTCGGGTCCTCCTTCGACCTGGCGCTGGACACGTCGTGGGTGGCGTTCGCGCTGGCCAGCCACCAGCTGGGGGACACGCCCGGCTTCGCGGTGACGTTCGGCGTGGTCGCGCTGTGGCCCTTCGACAGGCTGCCGGTGATCCCCATCCTGAACCTCACCTACAACCGGGGACCGTACGTCGTGGAGGTGGGCCTGCCCCGGCTCACGCTGCTGCGCAGGCTGGGCGACACCGTGGAGCTGGGGCTGGTGGGAGCGCTCGACCTGCAGGTGCTCCGCACCCGCTTCGAACCGGAGCTGCGGGCCGTGGGCGCCAGTTACCTGCGCGAGACGCAGGTCCGCGTGGGGCCCACGGTGAACGTCCACCTGGGCCGCGACGTGTGGCTGAGCTCCTCCGTGGGCCTGGCGTTGATCAACGACTACGCGCTGCTGGATCGCCAGCGCGACAGCCTGGACATCCCGGGGCTGGACCTGGGGCCCGCGCCGTATGGCCGCGTGGTGCTCGGCTGGCGTCCGGGGCGCCCGCGGGCGAAGGCGCGGGGCGCTCGCCCCGCGCCATGAGGTGAGGCGCCGCGGGGCGGACCTACTTCGCCTCCTCGGCCTGCGGCGGCGTCTGCTCGCGCGGCG
>NZ_JBKGHJ010000633.1:0-4054 GCF_046520365.1 Corallococcus sp. 4LFB | reverse complement strand
GCCGCTCCGGCAGCGCGCCGTGCGCGGGGTCCAGCACCCACCGCTCATCCACCAGCGCGCGCCCTTCCCGCGCGACGCGCAGGCGCGAGGCGTAGTGCAGGAAGGCCCAGCGCTCGCCCCGCGCGCTGCGTCCCGCCGTCACCACGTCCGCGAGCACCAGCGACGCGCCCGGCGCCAGCGTCACGTCCAACGTCTGTGAATAGCGGGCGGCGGCGAAGCAGACGGTGGGGTCCGGCACCCACGCCAGCAGCGCGTCCCGCCCCACGCGCGCGAGCAGGTCGCTGCGGCAGCCATTGGGCGAGCGATAGACGCGGTTGGCCCCCTGGGTCGCGAGCAGCGCCGAGGCCCCGTCCGCCACGTCCACCTCCAGCCGCAGGTGGTCCCCGTCCACCAGCCCTCCACCGAAGGAGCTGGTATAGGCCCACGCCGCGTGACCGTGGTTGCGCGGCGTGAGCAGCCGCAGGGGGCTGTGCGCCAGCGCGGTGCGCACCACGGTGCGGGGACCGGAGCGCTCGAACGCGAGCCGCGCGACGCCCGCGCGGCTGCCGCCAGGCGCGGACCGGGAAGGGCGGAAAGCACCCGTGCCTTCTAGCACGGCGATGCCGCACCGGGCCTTGCCCAGCACGTGGGCATCCGGCGGCCGGGCGGCCTGGTGAAGCCCGTGCTCATGCCCCAGCCCGGCCACAGCACCTGCGCCGGGACGCGCAGCGACGTCCCCCCGGCCTGCAGCCCTCCGCACCACCCCCGGCGGGGCCTGCTCTGACGGGGTCCGCCCTCCGGCCTCCCCGTGTCGGAGGGCAGCCCTCGTTCTCCGGAAGGGACTCCCCATGCCCCGTCACTCCTCGCGAGGCCCGACAGGCCTCGTTCCATCCTGGCTGCGTTCGCTGACCGTCTCCTCCTTCGCGCTTGGAGGGCTGCTGGCCGCGCCGGCCCAGGCCGCGCAAGGGGAGGAGCCTCCCGCGGTCGCCGCCCTCCTCGACGTGAGCCTGGAGGACGGCGAGCTGACCGCGCGCATCCCGTGGACGGACCAGGAGGAGGACCTGCCCGGGTCCACGAGGCTCGTCTCCTACGACGGGAAGAACAGCCCCAACGCGGGCGTGGAGGTGACGCCGAAGGCGGGTGAAATCTCCCACGTGAAGGTCTTTGGCGCGCTGGACAAGCCCTGGGACACGGGCTGGGCGCAGAAGCGGGTCCTGGAGGACGCGAAGGGCCAGCCGCTGGCCACCCAGGCCTATGACATCGGCCTGGACTGCGCGGACGGCAAGGAGTGCGGCCTCACCGTGTCCCCGGGCATCACGTCGGACAGCGACGTCGTGCACGTGAGCGGTGAGCTGGACGCCGTCGTGACGCAGCTCAACGAGCAGCACGGCGAGGGCGAGTACGACCTGGTGGAGGAGGTCCCCAAGGCGGCCCCGCACCTGCGCGACGAGGTCGCGCTCTACGCGCACCAGCTGTACCCCTGAGCGCCACCGCCCTCACCACGGCGTCCCTGGTCCCCCTCAACCAGAGCGCCTCCGGCTCCAGCCAGCTGACGCGGATGGCGTGTACACCACGTCCTCGAACACCAGCAGCTCCAACACGGTCAGCACGGCCGGCCGCGTGACGGTGTCCGCGTTCTCCAGCATGGCGAGCGCCATCACCACCAACGGCTACGCCCAGGCCATCCACGGCGCGCTGTCCTGCCCCAGCCTCCCCTCCCTGCCCGGCAAGACCGTCTCGGATCGCGACACGACGCAGGGCACCGCCCAGCTGAACAGCCTGGACTCGAGCCTCCAGGACTTCGCGGCGAACTTCCCCCCGTAGTCGTAGTCCGGGCGGCTCCACCGTCCATGAATGACAACACCCCGGAGGCCGGCACCGCGAAGGGAGCCGGCATCCGGGGTGCTTGCGTCTGCCTTTCCGCGCCCGAGGGCGGCGGACTAGTTGTCGGTCGCGTCCTCGACCTTGTCGCCGGCATTCTCCATGGCGTCGCCCGTGGCGTCGGCGGCGTCCTCGGCCTTGTCCTTGGCCTTGTCGCCGGTCTCCTCCATGTCGTCCTTGGCGGCCTCGCGAGTGTTGCGGTGACAGCCCGTGCCCACGGACAGGGCGCCCAGCGTCAAGGCCAGCAGGGTCAGCTTCTTCATGCGGTACGACTCCTTCGCTCGAGGGGGGGTGGCGGTATGCGTCCCGCCCCCCGGTGCGCGGCGCAAGGTAGGCACTGTCCACCCACTGCCAAGTGCCTGCCTCCGGGGATGGCTTACACCGGACGTCCGGGTCGTCCGGGCCCGCCTGAAGGTGTCGGGGCGCGCTGCTAGGGTGTGCCTTCACGAGGGGGCCTGTCTTCGCGCCCCCGGAGGCCCATCCATGGCGTTGTCGTCCTTCCGGCCCTCGCGGCCCCCCCTGTTGCTCGTCCTGGCGCTGACGGCCCTCTGGGGCTGCAGGTCCGACGACCCGAAGCCCGTCGAACAGCTGTTCTCCGACGTGCAGTTCGACCTCACCGTGCCGCCGGAGACGCCGGCCAACGCGGAGCTCTTCCTCACCGGCCCCAGCGCCACGTTCAGCGGCACGGACGGGCGGGGCCTGGAGCTCGTCTATCAGGGCGGCCGCGTGTTCAGCCTGAAGGCCCGGCTGCCCAAGGACACCGCCTTCACCTACGCGGTGCGGATGACCGCGCCCACGGCCCAGGTGGCGCTGGACGCGCAGGGGGTGCCGGAAGCCGAGCGCACCGTCACCGTCCATGAGAACGAGGAGAATGTCGCCCTCACGGTGGAGCGCTTCGGCGCGGAGGGGGGGCAGACAGGCGCGAGGACCGTGTTCATCGTCCAGGTGCCGGACATCACGCCGGTGGAGGCCAAGGTGTGGCTGTCCGGAAACCAGCCGGAACTGGGGAACTGGAATGGCGCGGAGGTGGAGCTCTACAAGGCCGTGGACAACGCCTACGCTGGCGCCGTCACCTTCGCCATGGGTACGGGTCTGGAGTTCAAGGTGACGCGCGGCTCGTGGGAGACGGTGGAGAAGAGCGACACGGGCGCGGAGGTGGCCAACCACACCTTCACCACCGGCGGCGGCTTCGAGCGCGTGCCCGTGGTGGTCAAGGGCTGGGCGGACCTCACCACGCCCCCGCCGCCCCCGCCGCTCACCGGCGACGTGCGCTACCTGCGCAACGTCGTGCCCGCGGACCCCACGCTCAAGCCGCGCGACGTCATCGTCTGGCTGCCGCCCGGCTACGAGGCGGACACCGCGCGCCGCTATCCGGTGCTCTACATGCATGACGGCCAGAACCTGATGGACGTGAGCACCGCGTTCGCCGGCGAGTGGAACGTGGATGAGACGGCGCAGGCGCTGGTGGAGTCCGGCCAGGTGGAGCCGCTCATCATCGTGGGCGTCTACAACACCAGCGACCGCATCGCGGAGTACACGCCCGTGCCCTTCCCGCCGGAGTACCCGGACGCGGGCCGCGCGGACGAGTACGGCCAGTTCCTCATCCAGGAGCTGAAGCCGCGCATCGACGCGGAGTTCCGCACGAAGCCGGAGGCGGAGTTCACCGGGCTCGCGGGCTCGTCGCTGGGTGGGCTGGTGTCCATGTCGCTGGGGCTCAAGCACCCGGACGTCTTCAGCCGCCTGGGCGTGGTGTCGCCGTCGGTGTGGTGGGCGGACCGGGAAATCCTCTCGGAGGTGAACGCGCTGACCACGAAGCCCGCGCTGCGCATCTGGGAGGACATCGGCACCAACGAGGGCTCCGGCAGCCAGGCGGAGACGGTGGCGGATGCCCAGGCGCTGCGCAATGCACTGGTGGCCAAGGGCTGGGTGCTGGACAGCGACCTCAAGTACACGGTGGTGGAGGGAGGCCAGCACAACGAGGCCGCGTGGAGCGCGCGCTTCGGCGACCTCCTGCGCTTCCTGTATCCCGCCCAGCAGTGACGAAGCCGCCGCCCCCCACCACCCCGGATGGACGCTACCTGGTGGTGGCTGGGCGGCTGTGGCGCCGCTCCAACCCGGCGCTCGGGCCCCGGCAGCGGGAGCTGCTGGTGGCCGCGCTGATGCGGGCCCGCGCCGACGTGGGCCGGGCGAAGCG
>NZ_JBKGHJ010000632.1:0-4062 GCF_046520365.1 Corallococcus sp. 4LFB | reverse complement strand
CCCCAGACGTGGCCCCGCACGCGCGGCAGCGCCTCCAGCCCTTCCGGACCGGCCGGCTCGCGCGCGGTGGCCTCGCGGCCCTTCACCTCGAAGCGCCACCAGCCCGGGGCGACGGGCTGGGTGACGCGCAGGCGGCGTGAAGGCGCGTCCACGGTCCCGCCGCCGAAATACGGCAGCACCGCCGACTCCACCTTCCCGAGCAGCTTCCGGTAGTCCACGCCCCTGCCTCCTTCTTCACGCCACCTTCAACAGCGGCGTGCTCATCACCCGGTCCACCCAGCCGGACTGGCTGGCCCCCGCCTCGCGCGGCGCGTCCATCAGCGCCTGGAGCACGCGCGGCACCTGGTACGGGTCCGCGAACTGCCCCACGCTCACTTCACTGAAGGGCACGCCCAGCTGCTTCGCGCCCGAGCGCACCGTGCTGCCGCGCGCCCCCGCCACGCTCACCAGCAGCGCCATGGCCGCCACGCTGTAGCCACACGCGTGGAAGGCCCGGGCGAACTGGTCGCCTGCCTCGCCCGCCTCGTCACCCACCACCATCACCACCAGCTTCGCCTCCGCCGGGATGCGCACGCCGGAGCGGTGCAGTGCGTGGACACCGGCCGCGTGCACCGTGCCGCCGGACGCCTTCAGCCCGGCCAGCATGTGCTGCACCGCCGTGCGGTTCGGCGCCTTGGGCTTGAGCACCGTGCCCATGGTGTCGAACGCCGCCACGTGCAGCTTGTCCATCGGGAAGCCCGCGAGGATGCGCGACAGCGCCTCCTTGGACTGCTCGATGGCGCCCTCCATGGAGCCCGACTTGTCGATGAGGAACATCACCCGCACGTCCGTCTCCGCCGTCGCCTCCGCCACCGCCTTCTTCACCGCGTTGTCGCTCGCCTCTTCCAGCTTGCGGCGCACGTCCTGGCTCCGGACGTTCTTCGCGATGTTCAGCGAGCGCTGATCCGTCGCGTTCGCCACCGCCCGCTCCCAGCGCGCCTTCACGGAGGGCTCCTGCAACAGGCCCAGGTCCTCCAGCGTGGGCGTCATCAGCCGCAGGTCGCGGTCCGACAACGACGGCAGCAGCGTCGCCAGGATGGCGGGCGTGAGGCCCACGTCCTTCGGCAGCCGGCCCACGACCTCCTTGTAGGAGAGCCGCTCCAGCTCAATCCACTCGCAGATCTCCGCCTCGGAGAGGCCGTCGAAGCGCTCGCGCTTCACCAGCGTGAGGCCCTGCAGGCCCACCTGCCGGTGGCCCCCGTCCGCCTGCTTCTGCTTCCAGCCGAGCACCTCGAAGAAGCCCTGCGACTGGGGCTTGTAGCCTGCCTTGCGCGCCAGCCGCTTCAGCGTCTCCTTGTAGCCCGCCTTCACCAGGCCCTGGAGCATGGGCAGGTTCGCCTCGCGCGCGGCCAGCCACTTCTGGGCCACGCGCTTCCAGCGGCCCAGCGGCGGCTTGCGCGACGCCGGATCTCCGAAGCCCGCGGCGCGGTTGAGGCGCGCGATCTCCGGCGTCTCCAGGAGCTCCGCCACGCGCAGGACGGCCTTGGGCGTGAGCATCCGCGTGGAGCGGCGCACGTAGTGCAGCACCATGGCCTCGCCGATGGCGCGGTAGTCGTCGTCGTGGAAGGCGACGGCGCCCTGGCCGTCGCGCACGGGCTGGCCCGCGTGCTCCTGCACCAGCATCAGCGCGCAGGTGGCCACCTTCAGGTCGCGCCAGTCCGTCTGCGTCAGCGCGTACGACGCGAAGTGCGCCATCAGCATGGGGTTGAGGCGGTGGAGCTCCAAGAGCTGGCCGTACAGCTTCACCGCGGCGGGGACGAACAGGCCCGGCGCCACCTTGCGGCCGCGCGCCTGCGCCTTCGCGTCCGCGTTGGCGGCGGCCACCCAGGCGCCGTTCACGTCCAGGCCCGGGCGGTGGTGCCACAGGTGGGCGGAGCCGCCGAGCACCACGTCGAGCAGTCGCTCGGCCGGTCCGCGCTGCGTCTCCGGAAGGGTCGTCTGGGTGCGAGCAGTCATGGCGGGCGTCCCCCTTTCGGGACGGAGGCATGCCCGGAAGGGCCGCCTGGGGTTGGGAGGGAAAAGGTGAGCGCCCGAGTGAGGAAGCCGGAAGGCTGAATCCAGAGTTCAGTGCCGGACCGCCGGCGGTCCCCCCCGCCTTGCGAGCGGAAGGGGTGGAGTCGAACCACGGCGTGTAGGGCCTCTTCGGCCGGGCGCTCGAAAGCGATGCGCCCCTGGACGCCCCCCTGGCCGGAATCCTGACGGAACCATTTCCGGGGCCTTGCGGGCTGGCGCCGGGCCTTCGGGCGCCTTCATGGAGAAGACCCGCCGCGTCATGCGCGGGGCCCGGAAAAAGGTCCGTCAGGAAATGCCGGGGGCTGGCGTCGGGGGTTCTGGTAACCAGTCGGAGGCTGTCCGCGGATGCAACGTGCTACCTTGCCGCGCCACATCCCCGTAACCCAACCTCTCGGGATGAGGACGTCCCGGGACAGCCTCCAGGGTCCTCCGGTGTACGAGCAGCTCACGGATGAGGAATTGTTCGCGGAGGTGTCCCGCCGCCGCGCCACGGGCGAGGCCGTGGGGACCCCGCTGGGGGCCTTGTGCGCGCGATGGGCGCGCCCGGCCCGCTACGTCATCAGCAGGATTCAGGGCAGCTACGGACGCGGCTCCCCGGCGGACGCCGACGAGCTCTTCCAGGACGCGGTGGGGAAGTTCCTCGACCGGGGCCTGGACCAGTTCCGGGGCGTGTCCGAGCAGATGCCGGGCAGGAGCGCGTCTCCCAAGACGTTCTTCCTGCGCATCGTCAAGCACGTCGCCATCGACTTCTACCGGCGGCACCGGGAGGAGCTGGCGCCCGCGCCGTCCTCGCCCGACGACGTGATGGAAGAGACGCCGTCCGAGGTGGCCCGGGCGGTGGAAGGCGCACGGCGTCGCGAGGAGCGCGCCGAGGCGCAGGAGCTGTACTGGGCCGCCTACGCCAGGCTCCAGCAGGAGCACCCCAAGGAGGCTTCCGCATGGGAGCTGTATCACCACGAGGACGTGGAGGATCACGAGGAATGCGCACGCCGTTTGGACATCAGCGTGGTGAACTCCTACAAGCGCGTCAGCCGCGCCCAGGCATACCTGCGTTTGTACCTGCTGGAGCTGCAGCGGGACGGACTGCCGGAGGAGCCGTCGTGACGCCCCGCGGGGGCTCCAGTCCTCCGCCCTGCCCGGGATGTCGCGATGAAGGGCGACGCGCTGTCCCGCTACCAGGCCCGGTACGCGCGCCTGGGCGCGGGCCCCCTCCCGGTGGGCGAGCTGTTGGAGCTGGTGGGGGAGGTGCTGCGCCGCTCGGACCGGCTGGGCACCGACGGGGTGGAGGAGGCCTTGAAGGGCCTGGACCGCCCCGAAGTGGAGGCCTGGCTTGCCCAGCAGAAACCGCAGGCGCTCCAGCCGCTGCTCCTGCGTGCCGCCGAGGAGTCGATGGAGGTGGCGCTGGGCGAGGAGGGTGAGGAAGCGGAGCTGTGGCGCACGTCCGCGCTGGAAGGACTGGCCGCCCGGGACCGGGCCGCCTCCGCCGCCCGCGCGCTCGCCACCTGGGAGCTCCTGAAGGGCCCGCTGGACGGGGACGCGCTCGCCGCTCGCGAGCGGCTCCTCGGGGCGCTGGGCCACCTGGACACCGCGCTGCGCTCCCGGGCGCGCTGGTTCATCCCGCTCAACGCCGAGCGCCGCGCCGAGCGCGACCTGCTGGACCCCGTGGAGCGTCCCGGCGCGTGGTGGTTCTCCGCGCGGGCCAGCTGCGATGACCTGGTGGCGTCCTGGACGGGCCGCCCCATGAAGGATCCGGACCACCTGAAGGACTGTGCCAGCTGCCGCGCGGACCGGGCGGACACCGCGGTGGTGGACAGCCCCCCGCGCCGTCACCTCACGGACGACGAGCTGTGGCGGCTGGACTCGGGGGAGATGGGCCGCGAGGAGCGCGAGCGCGTGGAGGCCCACACGGCGGGCTGTGGCGAGTGCGCGCAGGCCGTGCTGGCGCTGGAAGAGGGCGACGCCGCCATCGACGAGGCGCTGGAGCTGGATGAGGACGGGGCGCAGGCCCCG
>NZ_JBKGHJ010000631.1:0-4093 GCF_046520365.1 Corallococcus sp. 4LFB | reverse complement strand
GCGGGGGGGGCGCGGGCGGCGACACGCGGCTGGACAAGCTGCCCTTCGGGCCGGGCGGTGGTGGCGCCGGAGGCCGGGTGTTCATCCAGGCGAAGAGCGTCGCGTGCTCCGCCAACGTGAGCGCGGGCAACGCGGGCGTGTCCGCCTATCCGGGCGCGGGCTCCTACGGCGCGACGCCGGCCTCCACGGCGCCGGATGCCGGCACTCCGGATGGGGGCACGTCCGCCGGGACGGTGCAGCAGGTGGATGAGGCGTTCCAGGTGCCCGTCACGCCGGTCATCACGGCGCCGGCGTCGGATGCGGCGTCCACCACCACGCGCCCGCGCTTCGAGGGGACCGCGGGCACGAACGGGCCGGTCGTCCACCTCGTCGTGGACGGGCGGGAGATTGGCGCGGCGGTGCCGGGGGCGGACGGCCGCTTCACCTACGACCCCCTCACGCCGCTGGTCGCGGGCGCGCACGACGTCGTCGCCTGGTCGGAGTCGCTGGGCGTGGCGAGCCGTCCGTCCACGCCGGTGCGCTTCAGCACGCCCGCGGTGGTGCTCGCGGACGGCGGCGTCGTGCAGATGGCGGTGCTGGTGGTGCCCGGCAACGGGGACACGGTGGGGCCCACGCCGCTGTTCGCCGGCACCGCGGCCAACGGCGTGAACGTGGGCGTGGTCATCGACGACGGGCCGGACCACATCGTGCCGCTGGACCTGCTGGGGCGCTTCCGCTTCCAGGTGCCGGACTCGGCGCCGCTGAGCGTGGGGACGCACAAGGTCACGGTGCACTCGCACAACGAGGCGGGCGATGACGGACCGTACTCCGACGTCGTGGGCTTCGAGGTGGTGGTGCCCGGCGCGGACGGCGGAACGGATGGCGACGCGGGCACGGCGGATCCGGCGATGCCCATGGTGCTGGTGCCCGAGCAGGGCGCAACCGTGGATCCGACCTTCATGTTCGTGGGCGTGGCGCTGCCCGGCACGTCTGTCCGGCTGGAGCTGGATGGCACGGCGCTCGCGACGGCCACCGCGGACGACGAAGGCGTCTTCCGGCACATCCTGACGGCGGACAAGGCGCTCGCGACGGGAGCGCACACGGTCGTCGCGCAGGCGGTGACGGCGGAGGGCGAGGCGGGGCCTCGGTCCCCGGAGGTGGGCTTCCAGGTGCGCGGCCCCACCGACCTGGACGTGGGCTGCGGCTGCGGCACCGCGCCCGCGGGGATGATCAGCGTCTGGGCGCTGGTGGGTCTGGGCGCCCTGGCGCGCCGCCGCCGCGCGCGGAGCTGAAGCGCCCCGCGCCCTGCTCCGGATGATCCGGAGCGGGGCGGGTCACGGCGCGTCGGCCATGTCGTCAAGCTGCTCCAGCGCAAGCTCGCGGTAGTAGGGGACGACTTCGACGGCCAGCACTTCGCGCATCTGCTGGCGCGCTTCGTCGTAGTCGCCCTGTCGCTGGAACTTCCACATCCGGTGCAGCGCGTCTGTCAGGCGGTTCGACCCTTCAGCGATGCGGCGCTCTGCCTCACGCACCAGGGCCAGCGCTCCCGCGCGGGTGCTCAATGCCGCCTCGGCGTCGGGGATGGAGACTTCCTTCGCAGTGCGCAGCATGAGGGCGCGCACGTCGTCCGTGAGCGTCAGCGGCGCATCCTCGCGCAGGACGCGCCGGGCGAGGTCGCGGAACGGGCTCCAATCGGGTGTGCTCATTCGGTCCTCACCGCTTCTTCGGTCTGGCAGGGCGGCACATGTCGAGCGGCCAGTCATGCTGTCCTTCGCACCTGCGCAGGCAGTCCGTGCAGGGACCGGAGAACAGACCGTCCGCGCATGCGTTCCAGTTCCGGATGCACCGGTTCTTCCACTCCGGCAAGCGTGGGTCGTCAACGTAGTCGTTCACGTCTGCTTCGGAGCTGCCGTGCGTGCCGGTGGCGCCAGTGGCGGCAGCCATGATGGCAGCGGCTTCGGCGGCGGTGAGTCCGCACGCCGCGGGGTTGCCGGGTGGTGCTGGATGCAGCACGTCTCGGAGTCCACGCAGGTGGCCTGGGCGTACAGGTCGCGCGTGCTCGCGGAGGAGTGGGCGCCGCTGGAGCACCCGGCGAGGGCGGCGACCGCGAGGAGGGACGCGAGGTGGCGCCTCCAGGGTGCGGCTTTCGGGGCTGTCATGATTCACGGACCCTACCGCGCGACGCCGGGCGCGGCGTGGGGGTGGCCGTTATCTTCCCGCGCTCGAAGGCGTCCCGGCTCCCGGGGCGACAGGGTGGCGCGCGTGACGACGGACGTGTCCTCGGAAGAAGCTCCCTCGCGGCGGTCCCGGCGCTCGGCCCGGGCTCCGGGCTGGCGGTGGGGGCTGTCGCTGCTGCTGGGCTTGGGCCTGCCCACCGCGCTGCACGTCTACATCGGCCTGCGCCTCTTCACCGCCCCCGGCTGGCCCGCTCCCTGGGCTGCCCTGGGCTGGGGCCTGCTGGGCCTGTGCTACCTCGTCCTGCTGGCGGGCTTTCGCGCCGCGCGCCGCGAGCCCACCGGCTTCTCCCGCGTCATCCAGTGGGGCGCCTACCTGTGGCTGGGCGCCTTCGGCGTGTTCCTCACCGCCGTGCTGGCCTCCGACGTCGTCGGCGCCGCGCTGTCCCTGTCCGGCACCGTCACCGACATGCACGCGCTCGCCCGGGGGCGCGCGGCCGCCGTGCTGGGCACCGTCGTGCCCGCCGTGGCCTTCGCCTTCGTCACCGCGCGCGGCAGGGCCCGCGTGGAGCGCACCACCGTGGCCCTCCAGGACCTGGGCCCGGGCCTGGACGGCCTGCGCGTCGTGCAGCTGTCCGACGTCCACGTGGGCCCCACCCTGGACGGCGTGTGGCTCCAGCGCGTGGTGGAGCAGGTCAACGCCCTCGAGCCGGACCTCGTCGCCATCACCGGCGACCTGGTGGACGGCTCCGTGGACCAGCTGCGCGACCAGATGACGCCGCTCGCGTCGCTCAGGGCCCCGCTCGGCGTCTACTACGTCACCGGAAACCACGAGTTCTACCACGGCGCCCGCGCCTGGATGGCCGAGGTCGCCCGGCTGGGCCTCACCGTCCTCACCAACGAGCACCGCGTCGTGGAGCGCGGCGGCGCCCGGCTCGTCGTCGCCGGCGTCACCGACCACGACGCGGGCCACATCGACCCGCCGCTGGAGAGCCGCCCGGACCTCGCGCTCGCCGGCGCCCCGCCGGACGTGCCCCGGCTGCTCCTGGCCCACCAGCCCCGCACCGCCCTGTCCCTGGAGGGCCTGCGCGTGGACCTCCAGCTGTCCGGCCACACCCACGGCGGGCAGATCTTCCCCTTCATGTTCTTCGTGAAGCTCCAGCAGCCCGTCGTGAAGGGCCTGGCCACCGTCGCCGGGACCCGGGTCTACACCCACCGCGGCACCGGCTACTGGGGCCCCCCCTTGCGCCTGGGCCCCGCCCCGGAGATCGCCGCCCTCACCCTGGTGGGAACTCCCCGTTCTGGCGGTGATTCAAGCCAAGCTTGATATTTCCGTTCTTGCTGCTTATTGTTGGGGACGTGGCTACCGCACCGTCTTCCCTCCTTGTCCCGGAATTCGCTTTCAGCCGTCCCACGGCCCCCGCGGTCCCGGGTGCGCGGCGCGGGGCGGTGGTCCCGATCGCGGCCCCCCGGACGGGGAAGGCGGCGCCGGTGCTGCTGGTGGTCTCCGAGGCCCCTGAAGTCCGGCTGGCGGTGGCGCGGGAGGTGGGGCTGGGGTGCCGGATGGTGACGGCGCTGGGGGCGACGTCGGCGGACCGGCGGCTGGACCTGGGCGTGGCGGTGGACGGGCTGGTTTTGGATTTGGACGCGGATCGCCGCGTCGTGAGCGACTTCCTCTGCCGGCTGGTGGACCGGGGCTTCCACGGCCCGCGCATCCTGCTGTCCTCCGGTTTCCGTCCCGAAGCGAGCGCCACCTTCCCGACGGCCTGTCACACCCACTTCGCACTCGGCCGGCCTGGCGCGCCGGTGAGCTGCGCTCGCTCCTGGAGAGGGTCCTTGGGGTCTCCCCACCTCGCTCAATCCGCAAGCCGTCCGTGACTCCCCGCATGGAAGAGCTGCTCGCGCAGATCAACGACATCGGCAAGAAGTCCGGCCTGGAG
>NZ_JBKGHJ010000630.1:0-4098 GCF_046520365.1 Corallococcus sp. 4LFB | reverse complement strand
CCGGAACGCCCGCGCGAGACCGCGTCGTCCGACATCCGGGGCGCGCTCCGCTTCCTGGCGGCCCGCCCCGGCGTCACCGACTCACACCCGGCCGCGTGAAGCCGCGGCCCATCACCTGCCCGTGGCCGGAGCTCTGGCCGGAGCCTCGGCCGGAGCCGGCTTCGCGAAGCGGCGGAAGAAGCTGTCGTCGTTCCAGTACGGGCGCCGGGGGGCGTCCGCCACCGCGTTCGTCAGGGCGGTCAGGAAGGTGATGAAGCGCGCGGCGCCCTCGTGGTCCACGGGCTGCTGCGCCAGGTCATCCGACGGCGCGTGGTAGCGCTCGGCCAGCCACTGCTTGAACACCTTCTGCTCCTCTGAGCCCGGCGTGTAGCCGAACTTGAAGAACAGCGCGGGCACGCCCTCGCGGATGAACGAGTACTGGTCGCTGCGCACGAACAGGTTGCGGTCCGGCTCCGGATCCTCCAGCACCTGGATGTCCTGCTTCGCCGCCACCTCCGCCAGCGGCACCGCGAGCGAGGACTCGTCCTTGCCGTGCGCCACCACGGAGGTGAACGGCCAGTGGGGCATGAACATGTCCAGGTTGAAGTCCGCCACGATGGAGGTGATGGGCACCGGCGGCCGCGACGCGAAGTACTTCGACCCGAGCAGCCCCTTCTCCTCCCCCGTCACCAGCGCGAGCAGCACGGAGCGCTTCGGCTTCTCCGCCTGGTCATGCAGCCGCCGCGCGACCTCCAGCAGCGCCGCCACGCCGGACGCGTTGTCCATGGCGCCGTTGTAGATGCGGTCCCCCTTCACCGGCTCGCCAATGCCCACGTGGTCCAGGTGCGCGCTGAGCACCACGTACTCCTTCGCGAGCACCGGATCCGCGCCCGGCATGACGCCCACCACGTTCATGGACTTCAGCGGCTTCACGTCGAAGGCCAGCTTCGCCTTCAAGCGCAGCGGAATGTCGAACTTCGGCAGCGGCTTGTCCGCGTCGGCCAGCGCGAGCAGCTCCTCGTACGTGTGCGGCGCGCCCTCCAGCCACTTCTGGGACGCGGCCACGTTCGCGACGACCGCGACCTTCAGCCCGCGTGAATCGTTGAGCGACGGATCCGCGAACACCACCGTCGGGTGCTTGCTGGAGCCCACGATGCGCTCCCACGGCAGCTCCAGCATCTTCGGGTTCTGGAGGTACACGTACCCCACGGCCCCTCCGGCCTTGAGCACCTTCAGCCGCTCCGTCCACGAGGAGAAGTGCGACTTCACCGGGCCCGGGATGTCCGCCGGCCCGCCCTGGAGCATCACCACCACCTTGCCCTTCAGGTCCAGGCCCGCGAAGTCGTCGTGGCCCAGCTCCGGGATGGACAGGCCGTAGCCCACGAACACCAGCGGCGCGTCCACGGTGCCGCTGTCCCCCTGCCGCGAGGACAGCACCACGTCCTCGCCCTGCACCAGCGGCAGCGTCTGGCCGTCCTTCACCAGCGCGACGCTGGACTTCGCCTCGATGAGGCGGCGCGACTGCAAGGCCATGGGCTGCAGGAAGCCCGTCTTCAGCAGCGGCTTCACGCCCAGCGCGGCCAGCTCCTTGGACACGTAGCCGGCGGCGGCCGCGTAGCCCTTGCTGCCCGTGTCGCGTCCCCCCATCGCGTCACTGGCCAGCACCTCCACGTGCTTCCACCAGCGGTCCTCCGCGGCGGCGGGCTTGGTGACAGGAGGCTCCGCGGCGAAGGCCCCGGAGGAGACGAACAGCGCGAGCGCGGCGACGGACGAGACCCGGTTCATGCCCCGGAGCATCCAGGGCGGAGCCGGGTCATGCAACCGCGATCAGGCCTGCGCGCCCAGCCGCCGGCCGCGCAGCTCCGACAGCGTGCGCGCGTCCAGCAGCACCGCGGACTTCTCCTGCGGGGACAGGGGCTCCACCCCGCCCGCCAGCAGCTTGCGCCGCGCGGAGGCCAGCGCCACGGGGACGCTCGCCGCCGGGTGGGACTCCAGCAGCGCCAGGTGCAGCGCGTTGCGCGCGAGGGTCGGTCAGCACGTGGTCCAGCGCGTCATCCACCGGCGCCATCCCCTCCTCCGCCAGCTCCTGCGCGCGCACCAGCACGGCGGGCGGCTGGACCTCCTCCGGGATGAGGAACAGGCCGCGCCGCTGCGCCCACAGGCCCAGCGACGCGCGGGCGGTGAAGACGGAGAGGGCCGGGGCCAGCCACAGCCCCAGGATGACCGGCGACAGCCACGCCAGCATGCCCGGCGCCACCGCGACCGTCAGCGCCGCGAGCACCGCGCCCATCGCCATGTGCCCCTTGTGCCGGCGCAGCGCCTCCGACCACGGCAGGTCCGTGTCCTCGCGCTGCTGGCTGGACCAGTTCACCTTGTAGCCAAGCAGCGTCCCGAACACGAAGTGCGACTGGAAGAGCATCATCACCGGCGCCATCAGCGTGGACACCACGCCCTCCAGCGCCACGCTCAGCACCAGCTTGAGCCGGCCGCCCAGCCGCGCCGCCTCCTCGCGGTTGGCCAGGAGCAGCCCCAGGCCCATCAGCCGGGGGATCCACAAGAGCGCCAGCGACAGCACCATCAGCCGCAGCGCGCCCGCCGTGTCGAACGCGTCCCCACCCGGCAGCGTGGCCTGGAACTCCAGCAGCGTCGCGGGCGCGAAGAACCACTGGTGCAGCGCGGCGAACAGGCCCGCCACCAGGAAGATGAGCCACAGGGGCGACGCCACGTAGGACATCACGCCCATGAGGAAGTGCATCCGGCTCATCGGGTGCAGGCCGCCCGCCATCACCAGGCCCAGGTGCTGGAGGTTGCCCTGGCACCAGCGGCGGTCGCGCTGCGCGTACGCCAGCAGGTCCGGCGGCGGCTGTTCGTAGCTGCCGCCCAGCTCCGGCACCAGCCACACCGTGTAGCCCGCGCGGCGCATCAGCGCGGCCTCCACGAAGTCGTGGCTGAGGATGTGGCCGCCGAAGGGCTGCTGGCCCGGCAGCACCGGCAGGCCGCAGTGCTCGATGAAGGGCGCCATGCGCAGGATGGCGTTGTGGCCCCAGTAGTTGGAGTCCCCCAGCTGCCACGCCGCCGCGCCCGCGGCCACGATGGGGCCGTAGACGCGCCCGGCGAACTGCTGCAGCCGCGCGAACAGCGTGGAGCGCCCCACGTTCTGCGGCGGCACCTGGAGGATGCCCGCGCCCGGGTTGAGCTCCATCAGCCGGGCCATCTCCACCACGCTGTCGCCCGCCATCAGGCTGTCGGCGTCCAGCACCAGCAGGAAGTCGTAGCGGCGGCCCCAGCGCTCGCAGAACTCCGCCAGGTTGCCCGCCTTCTTGGCCGTGTTGTCGGAGCGGCGGCGGTAGAAGATGCGGCCCTGCCCGCCCACCCGGCGGCACAGCTCCGACCACGCCAGCTCCTCCGCCACCCACGACTCCGCCCGCGTGGAGTCGCTGAGCACGTAGAAGTCGAACGCGTCCAGCTGCCCCGTCGCGGCGATGGACTCGTACGTGGCCTGCACGTGCGCGAACACCGCGGCCGGGTCCTCGTTGTAGACGGGCATCACCACCGCGGTGCGGCGCGTGAGCGGCCTTCCGGCTTCCTCTTCCGTGGGCCAGCGCAGGCCCGGCACGCGCTGGTTCGACACGAGCTGGAGGAAGCCCGCGACGCCGCTCCAGAACGACAGGGCGATCCACGCGAAGCACAGCGCGAACAGCCCCAGCACGAACAGCTCCGGCACGGTGGTGCCGTGGGCCGCGAGCAGCCGGTGCATCTCCACGGAGGCGAACCCGGTGGACAGGGCCGCCAGGCCCAGCACCATCACGCGGCGGGGCCGCGCCAGGGCCGGAGTGTAGGGTTGGGCGTTCATGCGGACTCCGGGCTCCCGTGCGGCTTCATGGGTGGGGTACCGCGCGCCTAGCGCGACGGCGACACGCCGGCCTGGCTGGCGGCGGGACGCAGCCAGCGGCGCAGCAGGTCCATGAAGGGATTGAGCACGAGCACCTGCTCGCGCATCTGGCAGGGCACCTCCGCCGGGGCGGACATGGGCACTGCTTCACACACCGCGCGGCGCCACGCCTCCGGCAGCGACGCCGGAGCGCGCATCAGCACGTCCGCGCCCAGGCGCGCGGCCGC
>NZ_JBKGHJ010000062.1:0-24955 GCF_046520365.1 Corallococcus sp. 4LFB | reverse complement strand
CCTTCCAGGCCTCCGCCCGCGCCTGGAACCGGGCGCGCAACGTCTGCGCCTGCTCGCGCGCCTCGTCGCTCCAGCCGGGCTCGCCCTTCGCGGCCACCGCCTCGAACGCCGTGGCCGCGAGGAGCGTCAGCCCCAGCTCTCGCGCCATCACGGCCTGGTTCCAGCGCGCCTGCGGGTGCTCGGGCATGGCCTCGAGCGTGGCGTCCAGCAACGTCAGGGCTTCGTCGGAGCGGCCGCGCAGGATGGCGACGGCGGCCAGGTCGCTGTCCCGGTCCAACGACGGCGACGTGCGCGACAGGTACGCGAGCGCCTGCTCCGTGTCGCCGTGCAGCAGGTAGCTGACGCCCACGCCGTGCGTCTCCCCGCGCTCCTCCAGGCGGGACAGCGCGCCCAGGGGCACCGGCGGCGCCAGCGTGTCCCCGCCCCGGGGCGGCGCATGGGGGCGGTACCCGTCCGCGGCGGGGAGGCTCAGCCGCACCTCCAGGGGACGGTGGGGGGCGTCGGAGAGCCACAGCGCCGGGGTCTCCGGCCCTGTGTCTCGCTGCCTCCAGGCGCGCACGGCCACGAAGCCCAGCGCCATGCAGAGCGCCAGGGCCAGCAGGCCTCCCACGCGCGTCATGCCTTCGCGCCCCGGAAGGCGCGTGCCTCTGGGCGTTTGCCGCATGCCAGTCATCCGGGGCCTCCCGCGTGCCCCCGCACCATCTCCGCGGGTCCAGCGGGTCCCAGTCTAGGGGCAATGCCCCCGGGGATGACAGACCCGGGGGCCACCGGCGGTCGGCGGCAGGACGCCTACTCCACCTTCTGGGGAGCGCGCGTGGACTCCACCACCCGGTGGATGGGGTACAGCTCGCCCACCTTGAGGCTGTCGTCCAGGAACTGCCAGCGGCAGAAGCCGTCGTCCGAGTGCGGCTCCAGCAGGTAGGTGATGAGCGTGCCCGTGCGCTGGTCCGTGCCGACCAGGAGCGTGCCGGCCGGGAACTCCTGCTCGGAGCGCTCGGGGGCCACGGTGAGGATGGTCTCGAAGCGCACCGGCTTGGGCTTCTGGCTCAAGGGCACTTCGTCCTGGCCCGGGGGCGGCACGTTGGCGGCCACGTCCGGGCTGAAGGTCTCCTCCTTGCGCGCGATGCGGTAGCTGTCCACCTGGAAGCGCTGCGCCTTGGGCAGCTTCTCGTAGCGGATGCCGTGGCCGTCCAGGCGCGAGGCCAGCGACGCGGGCACCAGGTACCCGGCCGGCGTGCTCACCGACTGCGTGGGCACGAAGGTGCGGTGGTGCGGCGTCTTGTAGGCCTTCTTGCGCTTGCCCGGGTAGCGCCGGGCCTCGATGCTCGCCTCGTCGAAGGAGTGGATGACGGCGGTGTCGTTGTCCTGGACGTAGGCCGGGTAGTCGAACACCAGCGCGCCCTCCGCGTTGCGCTGGGCGACGCCGTAGTTGATGCCGACGAGCTGCTGCACGTCCGGGTTCTGGCCGCGCGCGATGATGGCGGCCTCCTCGAACTCGGTGGCGGCGCGGTAGCCCTTGGCGTAGCGGGCCGCGTCGCGAATGAGCTCCAGCACCCACGCGCGGATGACGGCGCAGCGGCGCGGGAAGTCGATGTAGCTGTACGTCTCCAGGAGCACGTCCAGCCGGCCCAGCAGGCCGCGGTAGTGGCTGCCGAAGCGGGGCAGGGCGGGGTAGGTGTGCCAGCCGGAGCGCGGGTCGCCCTCCTTGCGGAAGTTGCCGTACCAGAAGCTGTCGAAGCCGTGCTTCTTCTTCACCGCGGCGGACACGCGCTCGGCCAGCTCGCGGTTGAAGCCGCGCGAGGTGTGCAGGAGGGTCGCGTTGCCGTGCGGGATGTCGAAGGTCAGGTCGAAGCCGTGGATGCTGCCGTCGGTGGTGTGGCAGTCCACGAAGAGGTGCGGCCACCACGTCTGGTACAGCTTCGCCAGGGCGCGCGTCTCCGGCGCCTCCTGCTTCATGTTGTCGCGGTTGAGGTTCCAGCCCTCGCCCGTGTAGCGCATGCCCACGCCGCCGGGCGGGTTCACCTGGCCCTCCAGGTTCTTCAAATCCAGCGCGCGGTTGCCCTTGCTGATGCGGTCGTTGCCGTCCGGGTTGAAGTTGGGGACGAACACGATGCACAGCCGGTCCAGCAGCTTCTTGCCCAGGGACGTGAGCGTGAGGTCGCGCGCGAGCGCCTGGAGGGTCTCCTTGCCCTCCACCTCACCGGCGTGGATGTTGGCCTCCACCATCACGATGAGCTTCTTCTGCTTCTTCGCCAGCTCCGGCGTGAAGCAGTTGCGGTCGCTCAGGATGAGCGACATGAGCGGCTGGCCTTCACCGCTCTGGCCGAAGTCCACGCGCTTCGCGAGCTTGGTCTGGGCACACAGGGCGTCGACGAAGGCGACCACGTCGGCGCTGCGGGACGTTTCCTGGTAGTCGGTGGCTTCCGCGCGGGTGAGCAGCTTGGGAGTGGGCATAGGTGCCGCGCATCCGAGCGCTCCGGCCCTGCCGCGTCAAGCACGCGTGAAGTGGGGCCGCCTTGCCGCGCCGTGGCGGTGTCCCATATGAAACCCGACGGAAATCGTGCAGTGGAGGGGGCTTCATGATGCGGAGTGATCAGCGGCGCGGGAACGTGCTGGGTGCGCTGTTGCTGGGATGCGCGGCGGTGTGGGGGACGGGGTGCAAGAAGGAGCAGCCCCAGGCAAGCGCGCCCGTGGACGCGGGCGTGGTGGCCGTGGCCGACGCGGGAAGTCCTGACGCGGGGATGGTGGCGAAGGTGGTGAAGCCGCTGCGGTTCTCGGACGTGACGCTCAAGGTCCAGGGCAACCGCGTGGCGGTGACCTACACGCTGACCAACCCGGGGACGGCGCAGGGGCGTGGGGAGGCGTGCCTGTCGCTGCACGACGACCAGGGCATGGTCATCGAAGTGAAGCGCATGGGCGGCATCACCGTGAAGGGCGGGACGACGGACACGTTCGAGGACACGGTGCGCCTGGGCGACGCGTCCTGGAATCAGGCCCGGACCGTGATGCTCTACACGACCGCCGAATACGGCTGTTCCAACGGAGCGCCCCTGGCGACCAGCGAGCTGCTGCGCCTGCTGCCCTCCGGCCAGCCCGCGCCCGCGGACACGGCCCAGCCCCAGAGGCCGCGGGCCTCGGCGGCGACGGACTTCGAGGTGTCCAACGTCGAGATGCGCCAGGCCGGGCGGTCCGCCGATTACTTCGTCAAGTACACGGTGAAGAACGTGAGTGACCACCGGTCGTCGGGCTCGGGGTGCCTGCGGGCGTATGTGGGGCAGCAGCAGGAGAACATCCACCATGTGGAAGAGTCGCCCGAGGGAGACTTCAGCCTGGCCCCGGGGGCTTCGGAGACGCTCACGGAGTCCATCGTCTTCAACAACGACCAGAACTGGAACCGGGTGACGGTGATGCGTCTCTTCACCAGCCCCTTCGGCTGCGCGGACGAAGTGGACGCGGACAACGCCGGCTTCCAGTTCATGAAGCCCGAGTCCATCCGGGCGCCGGTGGAAGAGGTGGAGGTCGAGTCAGGGGCGGACGCCGAGGACATCACGGGGATGGACTCGAGCGACGCCGACGACCCGGAAGAGGAGCTCAATCACGAGCCGCCGGCTTCGGACGACGCGTCGCCGGAGACCCCTGGGAACTGAGGCCGAGCATGATGCACCCGGCGGACTTCAAGCGGTCCAGCGTCGAGGTCGACCCCGTCCAGGCACAGGCGGCCGGGGGCTGACAGGCAAGCGGCGCCCCGAAGCCTTCCGGGAAGAAACCCGGGACTTTGTCGGGGAGCAGGCGTGCCTACGTTTCACCCCAGAGGGCCGGGACCCTCGGGGAGACGACCATGTGGACACGCCACTTCAACGGGCTCGTCGTGCTGGGTGTGATTGGAACGGTGGGCTTCACGGCGGGCTGTAACGAGCGTCAGCAACAGACCGTCAACGAGAACGCCCGGCAGGTCGGGCAGGAGGTAGGCGAGGCCGCCAAGGACGTCCAGCACGGCGCCAGCGAGGCCGCGGAGAGCGTCCGCGAGTCCAGTCACGAGGCCGCCCAGGGCTTCCGGGAAGGCGTGGGCGGCTCCGGCGACACGGCCTCCGAGGAACAGAAGGCCGACGAGCGCAGCGGGGACGGGCCGGACATCGGCCGCAACCCGGGCGTCATCCACGACGGGGAAGGGCCGCTGGAAGAACACTGAGAGACGCACCGTGCCAGACGCGCCGCTGTCCCGGCGGTGTGTTTGAATGTGGACCATGGTCGCGGCCCCAGCCCTCCGTGGTCCCCCTGTGTCCTTCGTCCGGTGGCTGTTCCTCTTGCCGTGCCTGCTGACGGCGGCGTGTGTGACGACGAGCGAGGTGACCCGCGCCCCCACGCTGGAGGAGAAGTGCGACGGCGGGAGCGCCTGGGCCTGCGAGACCTGGGCGAAGCAGCTCCAGGTGGATGGCCGCACGGAGGAGGCGGACCGGGCCTTCGGGCTCGCGTGCGCGATGGGCTCCACGTCCGCGTGTCTGACGCAGGGCAAGGACCGGCTGGCGCGCGGTGACCTGGACGGCGCGGAGCCGCCGCTGCGCAAGGTGTACGACGAGGATTCGGAGGAGGCCGCGCTGGCGCTCGCGGACCTCCAGGACGCGCGCGGGGACGTCGCGGGCGCGGCGCACCTGCGCTACGAGGCGCTGGCCATCGACAAGTCGACGACGGAGTTCGCGCTGGGCTGGCGCGTCCCGTTCGACGGCGGGGTGGGCCTGGCGCTGGACGTGAACGTGCAGCCCATGGGGCTCAAGGCGCGGCGGTTGACCCTGGGCGCCAACATGGGCCTGGACGCGAAGCGGGTGTCGCTGAACGCCACCGTGGGCTACCAGCACTTCGTGACGAACTGGTTCGCGCCCTATGGCCGGGCGCTGGTGGGCCCGTACCTGGACAACTCGCGCTCGCGGCGCGCCCCCATCAACCTGGGGGCCGAGGTCGGCATGAAGTTCTTCGCCGGGCCCCTGGGCCATCTGGGCACCGGGTTTGGCACGTCGCTGGACGGCTCCACGTACTACTTCCTCGAAGCCGGGCTGGACTGGGTGCTGACGCTGGCGGTGCTCGCGCACCTGTGACGGCTCAGGTCACGCCCAGCTTGGGGCACACGTCGTTGAGCAGGCACTCCGAGCACTTGGGCTTCTTGGCCACGCAGGTGTAGCGGCCGTGCAGCACCACGGCGGGGCCGAAGAAGGTCCAGTCGTCCTTGGGCACCTGCTTCATCAAGTCGGACTCGATGGCCTCCGGCTTCTCCTGCTTCGTCAGGCCCAGGCGCTGGCTGACGCGGGCCACGTGCGTGTCCACGATGACGCCGGAGGCCTGCTGGAAGGCGGTGTTGAGCACGACGTTGGCCGTCTTGCGCGCCACGCCGGGCAGCTCCACCAGGGACTCCATGCGCGGCGGCACCTCTCCCTTGTGGGCGTCCAGCAGCGCGCGGCTCATGGCCTGCACCGTCTTGGTCTTCTGCTTGAAGAAGCCGGTGGGCTTGAGATCCTCCTCCAGCTCCGCGGTGTCCGCGTCCGCGAGGGCCTGGGGGCCGTCGTACTTCTTCCACAGCTCGGCGGTGACGCGGTTGACGCGCTCGTCGGTGCACTGCGCGGCCAGGATGGTGGCCACCAGCAGCTGGTAGGGGGTGTTCCAGTTCAGCTCGTACTTCGCGTCGGGATACTTCTCGCGCAGGCGTTCGAGCACCACGGGGACGAGGGCGGCGGGTTTCATGGGCGGGTCCTCACATCGACCGTTCGACGAGCGCCGTCAACTCCGCGTCGGTGAGCGGCAGCGGATTGCCCTTCATGCTGCTGGCGGCGCGGGCCTTGGTGACGAGGCCGGGCACGGCCGCGTCGGTGAGGCCCATGTCGCGCAGGCCCTGGATGCGCACGGCGTGGACCAGGTCCTTCACCCAGGCGATGCCGTCCTCGGCGCGGGCGTTGGACTGGCCGGTGAGCAGCACCGCCAGCTCACGGAAGCGGGGCAGGGCGGGGTGGTCCGGAGCACGGGAGCGCAGCGCCTCCAGGTTCACCTCCAGGGTGGCCCCGAGCAGCGCGGCGCACAGCGCGCCATGGGCCGCCCCGAGCATCCGCCCAGCGGCGCCGCGAAGCCATGCACCGCGCCCAGCCCGCGTTGCGAGGCACAGGCCGCCGAAGAGGCTGGCGAGGGCCAGGTCCTCGCGCTCCGCCGGGCCGGGGCCATGCAGCACCGCCTTGCGCAGGGAGCGGGCCGAGCGCTGCATGCCTTCGCGCGCGAGCGCATCCGTGAGCGGCTGCGCGCGGATGGACAGGAACGGTTCGATGAGCTGCGACAGCGCGTCCAGGCCGCCCGCCGCGAGCACGGCCGCGGGCGCGTGCTCCAGCAGGTCCGGATCCACCAGGGCCACGCGGGGGAGCATCATCGGGCTGCGCAGGCTGGCCTTCACGCCGGCCTCCTTCGAGCCCAGCACCGCGTTGCGCGTCACCTCCGAGCCGGTGCCCGCCGTGGTCGGCACGGCCACGAACGGCAGCGACGGCTTCGTCAGGGCCTGGCCCCGGCCGATGACCTCCAGGTAGTCCAGCGGGTCGCCCCCATTCGCGGCGAGCGCGGCGATGGCCTTGCCCGCGTCGAGCGCGCTGCCACCGCCGAGGGCGACCACGGCGTCACAGCCGGAGTCCACGGCGGCGGTGGTGCCTTCGCGCGCGAGGTCGACGGTGGGCTCGCCCGCGACGCGGAAGGAGGTGGAAGGGATGCCCAGCCGTTCAAGTCCCGCGCGGACGGGTTCGGCGCGGGCGGGGTTCGTGCCGGTGACGAGCAGGACCTTCCGGCCGCCGAGGCCTCGCACGAGGTCGGGGACTTCCCGGGCGCGGCCCGGGCCGAAGAGGACGCGGGTGGCGGTGGCGAACTCGAAGGGGGCGGACGCCATGTCACCAGGCCGCGTCGTCGGGGAAGCGGTTGGTGTAGCGGCGGGCGGAGCGGGGCTCGGCCATCATGGGGGCGACGGTGTCACGCCACGTGAGGTAGTGGGCGGTCTCCTTGTGCGCGGCGGGAGCGTCCGGGGTGCGGTAGGCCTCCACGAGGACGAAGCGGGTGGGGTCCTCGTTGTCCTGGCAGACGTCGAAGCGGGCGATGCCGGGCTCCTTCACGCTCTCGCGGGCGTTGGCGAGGGTGGCCTGGAGGAAGGCGTCGACGTGCTGGGGCAGCACGTGCACGTGGACATGGACGACGAGCAGGCTCGTGGGCATGGCGCGCACGGTAGCGCGGGCAACCCCGAGCGGAAACCGCTAGGGTTCCGGGCCGTTCACTCCCTCAATTTCGGAGCAAGACAGCGCATGGTCTCGGACCTCTTCGACGCGTCCCGCTGGCAGCCGGTGGAAGGCCACAAGTTCAAGGACATCACGTTTCACCGCGCGGTGGACCAGGGCACGGTGCGCATCGCGTTCAACCGGCCGGAGGTGCGCAACGCGTTCCGTCCGAAGACGGTGGACGAGCTGGCCCGGGCGCTGGAGGCCACGCGCTTCATGACGGACGTGGGCGTGGTGCTGCTCACGGGCAACGGGCCGTCGCCGAAGGACGGCGGGTGGGCGTTCTGCTCGGGCGGCGACCAGCGCATCCGCGGCAAGGACGGCTACAAGTACGAGCCCGGAGAGGACGCGGCGGACCCGGCGCGGCTGGGGCGGCTGCACATCCTGGAGGTGCAGCGGCAGATCCGGTTCATGCCGAAGGTGGTGATGGCGGTGGTGCCGGGCTGGACGGCGGGTGGCGGGCACAGCCTGCACGTCGTGTGTGACCTGACCATCGCGAGCAAGGAACACGGGATGTTCAAGCAGACGGACGCGGACGTGGCCAGCTACGACGCGGGCTACGGCTCCGCGCTGCTGGCACGGCAGGTGGGACAGAAGCGGGCGCGCGAAATCTTCTTCCTGGGTCAGGCCTACACGGCGGACGAGGCGTTCCAGATGAACGCCATCAACAAGTCGGTGCCGCACAAGGACCTGGAGAAGGTGGCGCTGGAGTGGGCGGCGGAGATCAACACCAAGAGCCCCACGGCCATCAAGATGCTGAAGTATGCCTTCAACCTCCCGGATGACGGTCTCGTGGGCCAGCAGCTCTTCGCCGGTGAAGCCACGCGTCTGGGTTACGGCACGGAAGAGGCACAGGAAGGCCGCGACGCGTTCGTCCAGAAGCGCAAGCGCGACTTCAAGCGCTTTCCCTGGACGTACTGAGTAGACGGCTTCCTGCGTTGGCGCTCCCGCTCAGATGTTGATGCGGGAGCTGACTGTGCGCACGTCCAGGCCCAGGGCCGCGAAGTCCGCAGCATGGGCCCGGAGCAGCTCCAGAAGTCGGGGATGCACGTCTTCCTCTTCGTTGGACAGGATGAAGCCGTAGTTTGTCTTGGACAACATCCAGGAGATCCACAGCATCTCCGTCGCTTCGTCCGGCGTGGGCGCGACGTCCAGGTCCTCCTCCGTGGACAGCGCGCCTCCCTTGCCCCAGCGCAATCCAAGACATGAGTACAGGACTTCGCCCGCGTCCTCCCACTGGAGGTTGTTCGCCCAGGCGTGCCGGAACGTTGCGAAGAAGATGACGTAGCGACACAGACTCTTCAGCGCCTCTATCTCGCCGGGCTGGGGCGCATCCGTCCGTGTCACCGCGCTCACGGCCCTGGCGGCCGGCTCCGCGACCTTCGCTCCCAGGTCCATGCGCTCCGAGCGCACGAACCACGGCGCTTCCTTGCCCGGCACCCGCGCGCGCAGGTAACGGCAGACGAACGCTGGCGCTGAATGCGCCACCAGGTCGTCCGAGAACCGGTGCACCTCCTGCCACTGCGCTTCAATCTGTGCGCTGTGCTCCGCGAAGAACGCGTCGACGTGCTCCCCGAGCAACTTCCAGAACAGCTGCCCCGCATGCGCGTAGCGGTGCCCCTCGCAGACCGGCGTCGCGGGCGCGAAGCCCTTCCAGTCGTAGCTGCCCAGCAAGTGCTCCAGCCGCTGGTTGATGCTCCTCTCCGTCAACGCACTGGCCCGCGAGATGTATCCCGTGGGCCCCACCAGGAACCCGTTGGCGGCGTGGTTGATCAACACCACCTCACGCAGGTGCGGCATCAGCAGCCAGCGCAAGGGATTGCGCCGCAGGTTGCGGTGCGCGGCGATGGCGTATTGCTCCACGTTGAAGTGGCACTGCCCCAGGTGGTTGCCCAGCTCCACGTCCAGCGTCGCGCTCACGCGCGCCATCCGCTTCGCCGCCTCCCAATCCGTGCCATCCGCGGGCGTGAACGTCCGGCGCGTCACCGGCGAGCCGGGCGCCGTCGCTCCGGGCTCCCGCATCCCCAGGATGATCCGCTGGGGCATCAGCTTGCCGTCCACCAACCGCAGCCGGAGGTCCACGTCCGGCAGGCAGTGCACGCCGTCCTGCTCATACGCATTCCACGGCAGGTACAGCCGGAACGCCTGCGCATCCTCCGGGTCACGGTCCAGGACGCTGGAGAACATCCCGTTGAGCAGCCGCTCCCCGAACCAGGCGTCACTCCGCGAAGAGCCCGGCGACTCCCGCTCCATCCGGACCGTCGTCGTCTCCGGGTAGTCCGCCTGGATCTGCGCGAGGGTTGGCGCCTGTCCCATGCGGATCCGCAGCTGGTGCTGCCGCTTCACCAGCTCGATGGGCGCGACCGCCTTGAGCATGGCCAGCGCACGTCCCGGCGCGTACGCCGTCGGCGGCGTGCCTTCCTCCACCACGAGCAGCCGCGCCAGCGGCGTCGAAGGGTCGTATTCCCAGTAGGGCAGCCGGAGCGTCCCGAAGTCGTACTCGTGCCCGCCGTGGTCGTCCGGTCCCCGCTCCGAGCCGATGCGCTTCCACGTCTCCACCACGCGGCCGTCCTGGCGGAACGTGTGCTGCGGTTCGAAGAAGCGCAGCTCCAGGTCCGGCAGGTCGCCTTCACCCGCGTCCGCCGGGTCGTAGCGGAGCTCGAACGCACCATCCGGGCCCGTGAAGGCCTCGCCCAGGAAGTCGTCCGGCGTGCCGAGGTCCCGGTCCCATAGCTCCACCTTGATGTGGTGCAAGGGGATGGGCCCCTGCGGTCCGTCCTGCTCGAACACGAGCCGGCCCCGGGCCCGCGCGGGCAGGGTGGCGGTGTCCCTCAGCGCCCGCGGCGCTCGCACCTGCTGGACCAGGTTGCGGCTCACCGCCAGCCGCTCCTTCAATCCAAGCCCCGCGTACCACCGGGCCAGCTCCTCCGCCTCCAGGAGCGGCGGCTCCCCGGCCCTGGATGAGAACCCCAGGGAAGTCAGCAGCCGGCGCCACGCGGTAGGCATCAGCTCCGCGCCTCAACAGGGGAACGACGGGAAGCGGGCTTCATCGCGCCGGAAGGTAGCATGCCTGCGGTAATCCCATACTCGCTCCGTCGCCCCCGTGGGCAGGCGGCTATCGGATCCACGGCATCTCGCTCCCGTCACCTGCTCCGCATGAGCTGTGACGCCGCCGCACGTTGTCCGCCCCGCTTCTACCGGCGTACCTTCCGCTTCACGTGGTAGTGGGGGAATCCATGAGTACCGATTACACGCTAACGATTCGCACGAGCTCGAAGCTCGGCGCGGGAACCAACTCGGACATCTCCGTGGTCCTGGTGGGCACGAAGGGCGAGAGCCAGCGGTACCCGCTGGACAAGCGCTTCCACAACGACTTCGAGGCCGGCGCGGTGGACGCCTACACCGTCAAGGCCGAGGACCTGGGCGACCTGCTCCTGCTCCGGTTCTCCAACGCCGGCGGGGGCGTCTCCAGCGACTGGCTCCTCGACTCGGTGACCGTCACCACGACGGGGAGGCACTGGTTCTTCCCGTACTACCGCTGGGTCCTGGGCAAGTCCTCCGCGGAGGTCCTCGAGGGCACCGCGCGGCTGCCCCAGCAGGTCCGGCACGAGCGGGAGCAGGTGGCCCGGAACGACCTGCTCCTGGCCCGCCAGCGCATGTATCCCTGGCGCCCCGCGGAGGCGACCGCCGGGCTGCCCGGGGCGCTCGACATCTCCGAGGCGCGGCCGCTGCCGAAGGACGAGCTCTACCGGGGGCTCGTGGACGGCAGCTACGAGGTCGTCATCGCGAAGACGCTCGCGGCCATCAAGCTGCATATGCCCGTGCTGAGCAAGGCGTGGAACGGCCTCGTGGACATCTTCGACTTCTTCAAGGGCCTGGAGCTGCCCACGCTCGCGAAGCGCTGGCAGGACGACGCGGAGTTCGCCCGGCAGGCCGTGCAGGGCATCAGCCCCGTCCACATCCAGTCCATCACCGCGCTGCCGGAGGGCATGCCGCTCCAGGACAGCGAGCTGCGCGGGCTGCTGTCTCCGGGCACGACGCTCCAGCAGGCGCTGGCCGGCAAGCGCGTCTTCCTGCTCGACTTCGAGATCCTGGGCGACGTGCCCATGTTCAAGAAGACCGACAAGGATGGCGTCGAGGAGCGCCGCTGGGCGCCCGCGTCCCGCTGCCTGCTGTACCTGGATGACACCCAGCAATTGCGGCCCATCGCCATCCAGCTCGGCCGCGACCCGGCGCTGGATCCGGTGTTCACGCCCAATGACAGTCCGCACGACTGGCTGGCCGCGAAGATCTACCTCCGGTGCAGCGAGGGCAACACGCACCAGATGGTGGGCCACGCGCTCAGGACCCACTTCATCGCCGAGCCGTTCGTCATGGCGACGATGCGCAACCTCCCGGATCCGCACCCCGTCTACAAGCTCTTGCGCCGCCACTTCCGCTACACGCTCGCCATCAACGACGGCGCCCGGAAGGGCCTGCTCGCCGAGGGCGGCGTGTTCGACGACCTCATCGCCACCGGCGGCCCCGACCAGGGCCACGTGTTCCTGGGCAAGAAGGGGTACAAGGCCTGGACGCTCGCGGACAACAAGCCGCGCCCGGACATCGAGCGCCGTGGCGTGCTCGACCCGGCGGTGCTCCCGCACTACCCGTACCGCGATGACTCGCTGCTCCTGTGGGACGCCATCGAGGAGTACGTCGGCGGGGTGCTGGGGCACTTCTACACGTCGGACGAGGACCTGGTGCGCGACACCGACATGCAGCGCTGGTGGAAGGACCTCACCGAGCACGGCATGTCCGTGGAGAAGCTGCCCTGCGCGGAGCTGAAGCGCGTCGCCGACCTCACCGACATCCTCACCACCGTGCTCTTCACGGTCAGCGTCCAGCACGCGGCGGTGAACTACCTCCAGTACGAGCACTACGCCTTCGTGCCCAACGCACCGCTGTGCATGCGTCAGGCGCCGCCTCGCAAGAAGGGCGTCCTGGGGGAGAAGGACCTCGACGCGATGATTCCTTCCAAGACGCAGATGCTCTGGCAGGTGGCGGTGGGCCGCGCGCTGTCCAGCTTCGGGGACGACGAGGAGTACCTGCTCCACGAGGGCGGCTGGCGCGAGGACTACTTCCAGGAGCCGGAGCTGCTCGCCATCCGGGACCGCTTCCACTCGCGCCTGCGCGCGCAGAGCGAGGCCGTGAAGGCGCGCAACGCGAAGAGCGCGGTGCCCTACACCGTCCTGCAGGCCGACCGCATCCCCTGCGGCATCACCGTCTAGCGCCGTCAGGAGACTCCGCCCGTGCCCAACGCTCTTTCTCGCGGCATCTTCAACCTGTTCTTCGGCGCGAAGCGCAAGCCGTTCGCGTCGCTGCCCGGCCCCCCACCGGGGATCCTCGGCACCGCCGGGGACTTCCTGGGGGCGTCTCCCTGGGACGTCTGCGCGCGCTATGGCCGCGAGTACGGCGGCGTCACCCTCATCTGGATGGGGCCCAACCCCGGGCTGGTGCTCAACGACCCGGCGCTCATCGCGGAGGTCTACGAGTCCCCCCGCCGGATGGAGTTCGAGAAGGGGAACATCAGCGAGCAGATCCGCCCCTCGACGACGGACGACACGGCGTTCACGGCGGAGCTGCGCGGGGACTGGGTCCAGAAGCGCGCGTTGGAGCCCTCCGCGCAGGCGTGGGCTCCGGAGGCGCTGGCGGACCTGGTGGGCCCCATGCAGGCGGCCGTCTCCGAGTCCGTGGATGCGCTGCTGAAGCAGGAGCGCATCGACGACCTCGCGTCCGTGCTGCGGCGGCTGACGTTCGACGCGTTCTCGGTGGCGCAGGTGGGGGAGAAGCTGCCGGATCAGGTGTTCGAGGACTTCATGCTGCTGGCGAAGGCGGCGGATGCGCGCATCCAGTCGAAGCTGCCGCTGAAGTTCGTGAAGCCGCCCAAGGACTTCGACGCGACGAAGGCGCGTTTCTACGGGCACTTCGTGGACCGCATCCGCGAGGCTCGCAAGCGCCAGGACCCGCGTGCCGTGGACCTCATGTCGCGCTACGTGCGGGAGACGCCGGGCATCGATGATCAGGTGCTGGCGCACATGCTCGGGGGCACCTACTTCGGCGGGGCGTTCTCCTCCAGCGTCACGCTGGTGGGCGCCTTTCACCAGCTCAACAAGTACCCCCAGGCCGAAGCGCGCCTCGCGGTGGAGGCGTCCTCACTGGTGGCGGACGGCCCGCTGACCTCCGGGAAGCTGGAGGGCGCGAAGTGGGCGGAGGCCGTGGCCTATGAGGCGCTGCGCATCCTGCCGGCGGTCCGGGTGATGACGCGCACGCCGTCAAAGGACGCGCGGCTGGCCGGCGTCACGTTGCCGGCGGGGTCGATGATCATGATCTCGAACCAGCACCTGCACCGCGACCCGAAGCACTGGGAGGACCCGGACACGTTCAAGCCGGAGCGCTGGCTGGACGGGGGCGCGGCGCGAGACCCGCTGGGGAGCGGCTATTTCTTCCCGTTTGGGCGCGGGCCGCGCGCGTGCGTGGGCGCGGACTTCGCGATGGTGTACCTGAAGACGGCGCTGACGACGATGGCCTCCCGCGTGAAGGTCCACCTGGATTCGACGGAGCCCTTCGAGGAGGGCTTCTTCTTCGGCGTGGTGCTGCCCAAGGGCGTCACCGGGAAGCTCATCCCCCGGACGGCCAGTCGTCACAGGACGTGCAGGCTCGGAGCGCCTAAGCCGCGTCGTGGAAGATGATCCCCGCAGTGTGCCTCTGTCCGGAGCGCACGAGGCCGACACGAATTGGCGGCGATTTCGACGTGCAAAAGCGTAAGCGCGACTTCAAGCGGGTTCCCCGGACATGCTGCGCAGTCTAGTCTGAACTTCAACTTGACGGTGTGAGCGGTGAATGCTGGTCGTACCTGCTGTTGGGTATGGCGCAAGGATGGAGGTCGATGTGCGTGGCTCTTCAAAGTATCCGAAGGATTTGGTTTCAGCCTTTCTCAAGAGAGAGGCCTTGTCGCGCGCAATTTGGGGGATAACCGGACTTAGGATTGGTGAGAAGATCGATTCTCCCCCACCCATAAATCAATCAGCTCTAGAGTTGATTGTGGAAATTATGTTTTTTGCGTCCATGGCAGTGGAAGAGGGCCATGTCCAACCGGTCGGTGTCGTATTCGCGGAAAGACGCGAGGAATTTGAGAGTTCACACTGGAGTTTTATCGCATTCAGCGAGCCGCGGGTGTTTGCCGTAGGGGAGATTGCCAAGCTCGCCGCAGTCCCTGATTTCCCCAGGTCTCTTTTGGCTGTCATGCCCGGCGATCAGGGATTGTCTATTGTGGGCGTCGCATCTCCGGGTGGGCAAAGTCTATTTCGAAAAGACGATTTGATTCGTGTGTTGGCACCAGATCCAGGTGTCCTGGTTCTGGGGCGCGGCGCACGCGAAGTCGCTCGATATGTGAGAGGTCAGATTCTTGACCAGCCTCCATATTACTGGGGACATAGGGACGGTCAGGAACAACGGCAGTTGCTTTCCATCGCAGCTTCGCTTGGCCCTCTCGCGCCAGACTCTCAGGACGGCCGCAGCGCCGCTATAAAGGCGTATCTCCAGGGACAACTCGTGTTTAATCAGATACTCCATGTTGTCTCCGAGATGAGTCGGCTCCGACATGGTGGGATTGTTGCCATCCTTGGTCCAAACGATGATGCCCAAGTGCTGCTGGCAAGGTCGCGCGCCTTGGAGTTGCCTATGGAGTATGGGGCAGTTGTGCGCGACCAGTTGAGGGCGGAGAGTGATTGGGTTAGAGGCGGAGATTGGGAGAAGTTTAAGAACGGTGCGTTGGTAGAGAAGCTTGGCTGGATGCGTCGGCAGATCGTTGGGTTTACGGCTGTGGATGGGGCGGTCCTATTGAGTCACTCACTGCAGGTTCTCGGATTCGGGGTGAAACTGCCTGTTCCGCCTGTGCTCCCAGATGTTGTTCAAATTGGTTCAGATGGAACACCAGGGGGTAGATGGCCGCTTGAAATTCGCGGTACTCGGCACGCTGCGGCGGCCAGCTTTGCAGAGCAGCATCCTGACGGCGTGGCCTTTATTGTCTCTCAAGATGGTGATGCGGCGGTGTTTCAGTCAGTGGGGGCACATGTTGTTTATTGGCCCTTGGGGGTGCCGCTAGGTGATATGAGAGTGAGTTGATGTTTGTGGTCAGTTGCTTGGAAGTCTGGTTTTGTGGATGTTTGCTGTGCATGATGTCGGATGTTTTTTTGGCCGTTTGCATGCTTATGTTTGAGGTCTACGCCGCGTCGTGGAAGATGATCCCCGCCGTGTGCCTCTGTCCGGAGCGCACGCGGCTGACACCGTGCCGGAGGTTGACGCGGTAGGTGCCTCGCGCGCCCTGCACCGGGCGGTGATGCACCGCGAAGACGACCGCGTCTCCCTGCCGCAGCGGGACGACCTCCGCGCGTGACTGCATGCGGGGCCGCTGCTCCGTCAGCACGAACTCGCCGCCCGTGAAGTCCCTGCCGGGTTCGGAGAGGAGGATGGCCACCTGGAGCGGGAAGACGTGCTCGCCATACAGGTCCTGGTGCAGGCAGTTGTAGTCGTCCACGCCGTAGCGCAGGAGCAGGGGAGTGGGCCGCACCTGTCCCGCTTCGTGGCAGCGCGCGAGGAAGTCCGCGTGCGCGTCCGGATACCGCACGTCGATGCCCATGGCCGTGTTCCAGCGGTTCGCGATGGGCGCGAGGCACGGGTACAGCGTCGTGCGCAGCTCCGTCACGACCTCCGGCAGCGGATGATCGAAGTACTTGTATTCACCCCGGCCAAATCCATGTCTTGCCATCACCACGCGGCTGCGAAACGTATCCTCCACGTCGTAGAGCAGCGCCAATGCCTCGCACTCCTCGGGCGTGAGCAGGTGCTCCAGCACCGCGCACCCACGGGCGTCCAGCTCCCGGCCCACTCCCTCCCAGTCCATCGCGCGCACCCGTACCGGGACCCCCGCCACGGGACGGACCGCGAGCGCACCTCCGCGTCGTGCACTCATCCCTGGGCCCCTCGCTTGAGCCCATCACGCCGGGAGGACTCCGCCTCTCGCTCCAGCAGCGTGCGCTTGCGCTCCACGCCCCAGCGATAGCCAGACAGCGCACCGTCATTGCGCACCACCCGGTGACACGGAATCACCACCGCCAACGCATTCGCGCCACACGCCTGCGCCACGGCGCGCACCGACTTCGGTGCGCCAATCCGCTCCGCGATGTCCGTGTAGCTCGCCGTCTTCCCCGCCGGGATCTCCCGCAGCGCCTGCCACACGCGCTGCTGGAACGCCGTGCCCCGCACGTCCAGCGGCAGGTCCAGCCCCACGCCCGGCGCCTCCACGAAGCCCACGACCTTCGCCACCAACTGCTCGAACGTCGCGTCCCCGCCCACCAGCGTCGCCTGCGGGAAGCGGTCCTGGAGGTCCTTCGCCAGCGCGTCCGGATCATCCCCCATCAGGATGGCGCACACGCCCCGGTCGCTCGTCGCCACGAGGATGGGCCCCAGCGAGCACTCCGCGATGGCGAAGCGGATCTCCGTGTTCGCGCCCCCAGCGCGGAAGTTCGTCGGCGTCATGCCCAGGACCTGGCTGGAGGTTTCGTAGAAGCGGCCGCTGGAGTTGAACCCGGCGTCGTAGATGGCCTCGGTGACGGAGCCGCGCTTCGTCAGGCCCGTGCGGATCCGCTCCGCCCGCTGCGCCGCCGCGTAGCCCTTGGGCGTCAGCCCCGTCACGGCCTTGAACACGCGGTGCAGGTGATAGGGAGACAGCCCCGCGCGCTCCGCCAGTTGCTCCAGGCTCGGCATCTCCTCGGACGCCTGGATGAAGCGGCACAGCTCGGCCACCCGGTCCGCGTGCTTCACGGCGAGCGAGGGCTCCCCTGGCTTGCAGCGCCTGCACGCGCGAAACCCCGCCTGCTCCGCAGCCTCCACTGACGCGTGGAACCCCACGTTCTCCGGCCGGGGCGTCCTCGCGCCACACGACGGACGGCAGAACACGCCCGTCGTCCGCACGGAATAGAAGAAGCGCCCATCCGCCGCCGCGTCCCGAGCGACGACCGCCGCCCAGCGCGGGTCGCCCACCGTCGCCGCCGCGAGGACTTCCGTCTTCGTCGCCATGCCCTGCCTCCCTTCGAGCGCGGTCCCCATGACCACGCTGGGAAACCTAACCCCCCGTCTCCAGGCCAGCACTCCGCGCCTTGCGGTCGAATTCGAGCACCGCCCCGCGCCCCGGAAAAAGCCACCCCGGAGCGCGGGAGAAGCACCGCCGCTGCCCGCAGGCGTCCACGAGCCGGCGCTCCGGCCGCTGCTCCCAGCCGCGTCCGTGGAAGGCGGCGCCCACCACCAGCGGCATCGTCACCGTGGCCTCTCCGTACACCATCTGCTCGTGCACGGTGGACACCTTGCCCCAGCTGCTGGCCTCGCGCAGCGTGGAGCCGGACAGCGCGCCGTCTCGCTCGTCCGCCACCGTGAGCTGCACCGCGTACTTGTGCATGGCCACCGGCTGCTCCACGAAGTCCGCCGCCACCACGATGTCCTGGGCGAAGTTCTTCGGCACGCCGCCGCCCACCATGAACAACCCCGAGTCCTCCATCCGCAGCCGGCACCGCGTCAGCTCCAGGAAGTCCCTCGCGCTGTCGATGGACACCCGCGGCTTCCCCGCCCGGTGCCACTGGTGGTGCACCAGCCCGAACCCCGCCGAGCAGTCGCTGAACGCCGGCACGAAGATGGGCACGCCCATTTCATGCGCCGCCAGCACCACGCTGTCGCGCGTCCTGCCGTGCTTCACCAGGTGCCGGCCCATCTCCCCGATGAACTCGCGCGACGAGTACGGACGCGGCTCCAGCTCCGCCGCGATGCGCGCGATGGTGGCGTCGCACTCGCGCAACTCGTCCTCGTCGATGTACGTGTCGTAGATGCGGTCGATGTGCAGCTCGCGCAGCGCGTTGTCGTCCGCGTCCGCCCGGCCCTTGTAGTGGCGGAAGCCCAGGGCCTCGAAGAAGTCCTGGTCCACGATGAGCGCCCCGGTGGAGACGATGGCGTCCACCATCCGGTGACGCACCATGTCCACCACCACCTGCTTCAGGCCGGCGGAGAACAGGCTGCCGGCGAGGCAGAGGATGACGCCGCACCGCTCGTCACGGAGCATGGCGTCATAGAGCCCCGCGGCGCGGCTCAGGTTGCGCGCCTGGAAGGCCATGTGCCCCATGGCCTCCACGAGCGGCCGCACGTCCAGGGCCTTGATGTCGATGTGCTGGATGGGAGCGCGAAGCAGCCCGGTCTTGCTGGGAGTGTCTGTCACGGCGGGTGTACCCCGACGGCCTGTGATGGAGGTCGGGAGGCCCTGGGCCGACAACAAGCGCCACCCGAGACGTCCTACGGTCCGGCCTCGGCAAGAGGGGGGACCGCCATCGGAGACGTCAGGTGGCGTGCGACCCGTGCTCCCTAACACGCCCGCCAGCCGGGTGCGAGCAATGCGTGGCGGCGCGCCCGCGTATGACGTGAGAGGATGCCGCACCCAGTTCCTCCTTCCCATGAGCAAGCCATGTCCCACCTGCGTCTGATGTGGAAGCGCTCCCGTCTGTTCTGGCCCACGCTGGCCGCGTGCGCCGCGCTCCCCGCCTGGGCCGCCCCCGCGCCATCGCCGTCCCCAACGCCGGCTTCGAAGCCGCCGCCTCCACCGGCCTTCCCCAGGGCTGGACCGCCTCCGGCCAGGGCAAGGTGTCCGCCCGCGGCGACGCGAAGGCGGAGGGCAGCCGCAGCCTTGTGATTGAGAGCCCCCAGGGCGGCGCGGAGACCACCGTCACCTCCGAGCCCGTGAAGCTCCAGGTGGGCCGCCTCTACCGGCTCTCCGCCTGGGTCCGCACGAAGGGCGTGCAGGCGGACGCGCAGGCCCGCTACCCCACGGCGCTGGGCGCGTGTCTGTCCATGCAGAGCTTCCCGTTCACCAACTGCTCGCCGCCGCAGGGCGCGGACCAGAGCGGCCGCGTGCAGGTGCTGTTCTTCGCCACCGCGTCCACGGACCGCGTGCGCGCGCACCTGGGCCACAACGGCAAGGCCACCGGCACCGCGTGGTTCGACGACGTGAAGCTGGAGGAGGTCAACGACGTCACCGCGTACGTCCCCATGGAGAGCGTGCGCTGGGCCGGCAAGGGCTTCCGCTACGACGACGGCGGCTGGGTGTACGTGCACATCGAGGGCGAGCCCTACGAGCGCGGCCGGCAGTACGGCGAGCTCGTGTCCCAGGAGATCGTCCGCTACATCGAGAAGCTGGGCATCCAGAAGGACAAGGCGGACGCCGCGAAGGGCTGGGCGCAGGTGCGCCTGCTCGCGGACTCGCTGTTCCTGCGCCGCTTCGACCCCGAGTACCTGGAGGAGATGAAGGGCATCGCCGACGGCGCCAACAAGGGGGGCGCGAAGTTCAAGGGGCCGGACGGCAAGGAGCGCGACCTGGACGTGCTGGACGTCGTCGCCATCAACTCCGCCGTGGACCTGGGCCAACTGGACGAGGCCAACCGCGTGACGGCGTCCCCGCTCACGGGCCGCACCTTCCTCAAGGGCGAGGACGAGAACGGCCGGGCGGGGGAGGGTGACCACTGCTCGTCGTTCGTCGCCACCAAGTCCGCGACGAAGGACGGCCGCGTCGTCATGGGGCAGATCTTCATGTGGAACGGCTACACCGGCGTCCACTGGGACGTGGTGCTGGACGTGCAGCCCACCAAGGGCCACCGCTTCGTGATGCAGACCTTCCCGGGCGGCATCCACAGCGGCGCCGACTGGATGCTCAACGACGCGGGCATCGTCATCGGTGAGACGACGGTGGGCCAGACGCCCTTCAACATCGACGGCACCCCGCAGAGCAACCGCATCCGCAAGGCCGTGCAGTACGCGAACTCCATCGACGACGTGGAGCGCATCCTCAAGGACCGCAACAACGGCCTCTACACCAACGACTGGACGCTCGCGGACACCAAGACGGACGAGGGCGCGTGCCTCCTGCTGGGCACCGCGAAGACGCGCCTGTGGCGCACCGGCAGCAAGGGCAAGCCCTCCGACACGCCCGGAAACCTCAAGGACTTCATCTGGGCCAACAACAACAACCGCGACCCGGAGGTGCGCAAGGAGTCCATCCCCAACGCGAGCAACGCCCCGGTGGACCTGGCCTTCAACACCTGGAACCGCGACATCGCCTTCCAGGAGTTCTACGCGAAGTACGGCAAGGGCGGCTTCGACGTGGACAGCGCCACGCGGATGATGGCCTCCAGCCCCATCAACCGCCCCCACGCGTGTGACGGGAAGATCACCACGTCGGAGATGACCGAGAAGCTGATGTTCCTGGCCCACTTCGGCAAGACGACGCTGCGCGAGAAGATGGTGGGCAGCCGCTGGATTCCGGACCTGCCCGGCGCCACGCCGCACCTGTCCCTGGGCTACACCGCCTTCAGCCCCATCTACGTGGCGGACCAGCTCAAGGCCGCGAAGGCGAAGCAGAAGCCGGAGCCCAAGGCGGACACCCAGCCCAAGCGCGACTTCGCCCGGGTGAAGGACGCGCTCCGCTTCGACGAGAAGAAGCTCTGGTCCAACACGGTGTTCCCCGCGACGGACGCGGACAACTGGTTCGGCAGCGGGTCCGCCGCGTACTGGACCCTGCTCCGGGACCTGCCGGAGGGGGATGACCTGTCCAAGGCCTTCGACACGCAGCGCGACGCGCTGGCGGAGCTCAACGCCCGCTACCTCTACGTCACGGCCCGCGAGGGCGACGTGGTGCCCACCGCCGCGCGCACGGACTACGGCCGCTATGGCCAGTACGCGGTGCCGCGCATCAAGGGCACGTACCTCTTGCACCAGCTGCGGCTGACCCTGGGCAACGCGAAGTTCGCCAGGGTGATGGACGCGGTGCACGGGAAGTTCGCCAACAAGAAGCTCACCACGCAGGACTTCATCCGCACCGCGTCCGGGGCCGCGGGCCAGGACGTGGGCCCGCTCGTGAAGCAGTGGGTGGAGCGCGGGGGCCTGCCCGCGCCGCGGCTCACCACGCGCGCCCAGAAGGCGAAGGAGGGCTACGAGGTGACGCTGAAGGTGGACCAGTCCGGGACGCCCTGGCGCTTCGCCACGCTGGTGGAGGTGCAGACGGAGAATGGGAGCGTGCTGGAGCGCGTGGAGGTGAAGGGCGCGAGCGACACCTTCACCGTGAAGGTCGCGGACCGGCCGGTGCGCGTGGTGTTCAACGTGGGCAACGACATCCCCGTGGCCCGCGAGCGCTACCAGACCCTGGCCAACACGCTGGACGACTGGGAGAAGCTCCTCTTCGTCTACGGCTCCGCGCACCAGGTGGAGTCCATGCGCACGCTGGCGACGAACTACCGCGAGCAGCTGGCGGACGCGTCCCCGGAGAAGCTGGCCCCGCTCAAGCCGGACGCGGAGGTGACGGACGCGGAGCTGGCGGACCGCGACCTCGTCGTCTTCGGCGGCCTGGAGGACAACGGGCTCCTGGCGCGGCTGGCGGCGGAGAAGAAGCTGCCGGTGGAGCTGGGCCGGCGCTACTTCCGGTGGCAGGGCAAGACGTACGGCCGCGCGGATGACGGCCTGGCCATGGCGCTGCCCAACCCCTGGAACCCGAAGCGGACGCTCTACCTCTTCGTCGCCAACAGCGGCCTGGAGCTGTGGCACATGACGCGCTCCTTCCAGCGCGGCCTCCAGAGCTGGGCCCTGTTCCGCGCGGGAGAGGTGAGCGGCAAGGGCTTCCACGCCGCCGACGGCCTCACCCAGGAGCTGTCCGTGGACCTGCCCGCCCCCAAGCTGGGCATGCTCACGCCCTGAGCCGCTGAACTGAAGACCGGATGCCCCAAGCAAGGGCCGGCGGTGCGCACTCCCGCCGGCCCTTCTTGCGCCCGCCTGCCGGTTCCCCTCTGAGAACCCCGGTCGATTTGACTCCGGTGCGGAGAGGGTTAAATCTCTCTTCAGGAAATGAATCGAGATTCAAAATCTGAGGCGCCCGTCAAACGGCTGCGCTCGCGCATGAAGGAAGCCACCGCCGACGCCATCCTGTCGGCGGCCGCGGGGGTGTTCGCCCGGGACGGCCTGCACGCGGCGAAGATGGAGTCCATCGCCGAGCAGGCAGGCGTGTCGGTGGGGACGCTCTACAACCACTTCACCGACCGCGCGGCCCTGCTGGACGCGCTGCGCGTGAAGCGGCGGCAGGTGATGCTGGACCGGCTGGACAAGGCCCTGGCGCCCGTGGCGGAGCGGCCCGCGCGCGAACAGCTGCGCGCCTTCGTGACGGCGGTGTTCGCCCACGCGGCGGAGCAGGACGCGTTCGTCCGGGTGCTGGTGCAGCTGCCGGAGGACCCCGCGCGCAAGAGCCGCATGGTCGCGGAGCTCCACCGGCGCCTGACGGTCATCCTCGACCGGGGCATCCAGGCCGGAGACGTCCGCGCGGAGGGCCGCGCGCTCTATCCGGCGCTCTTGATGGGAATGGTGCGCGGCGCCCTGGACCGCCTGCGCGAGGACGACGCCGCGAACCTTCCGGCAGCCGCCTGGGCGGAGGAGATCCTCCGCGTCTTCTTGAAGGGCATCGAGGTCGACTGACAATGGCGACAGCCGTCGCGACACCGGAGGTCCTGGCGCCAGCAACGCCCAGGGCCCCCGTCAACAAGTGGCTCGTCACCCTGTCGGTGACGTTCGGCACGCTGATGGGCGCCATCGACTCGTCCATCGTGAACGTGGCGCTGCCGCAGATCCGCGGCGCCGTGGGCGCCACGGTGCAGGAGATCACCTGGGCCACCACGGGCTTCGTCATCGCCACGGTGATGGTGATGCCGCTCACGGGCTTCCTGGGCCGCATGTTCGGCCAGAAGCGCGTGTACCTGGCGTGCCTGGTGCTCTTCGTCGCGGGCTCGTTCTTGTGCGGGCTCGCGTGGAACCTGCCCACGCTGGTGCTCTTCCGCTTCCTGCAGGGCCTGGGCGCGGGCGCGCTCCAACCCACCGAGCAGGCCATCCTGAGGCAGACGTTCCCGCCCAGGGAGCAGGGCACGGCGATGGCCATCTTCGGCATGGCCGTGATGGTGGGCCCGGCCATTGGCCCCACGCTGGGCGGCTACATCGTGGACAACTGGCACTGGTCCTGGATCTTCTTCATCAACGTGCCGGTGGGCATCCTGGGCTTCTTCATGGTGGCCCGCTTCGTCCAGGAGGACGACCAGCTGCGCGCCACCGCGCGCCGGGAAGCCGAGCAGCAGCGCAAGCACATGGACTGGGCGGGCATCACGCTGCTCTGCATGGGCCTGGCCACGCTCCAGTACTTCCTGGAGGAGGGGCAGGCGGATGACTGGTTCGCGTCCCCCGTCATCGTCATCTGCGCGCTGCTCTCCGCCACGTGCCTCATCGCCTTCGTCATCCGCGAGCTGACCGCGGTGGCGCCCGCGGTGAACCTGCGCCTGTTCAAGGACCCGGTGTTCGCGTCCGGCACGCTCCTGGGCGCGCTGGTGTTCGCGGTGCTCATGGCCAGCATGTTCCTGCTGCCGGTGTTCATGCAGGAGTTGCTGGGCTTCACCGCGACGCAGTCCGGCTTCTCGCTGATGCCGCGCACGCTGGTGATGATGTTGATGATGCCCATCGTCGGGCGGCTGTACGGCAAGGTGCCAGCGCGGGTGCTGGTGGGAATCGGCATCGTGTTCGCGGGCTTCGGCGCCTACGAGATGAGCCACTTCTCGCTCGCGACCGGCTCCCGCGACATCATCGCGGCCATCGCGCTGCAGGGCGTGGGCTTCAGCCTGATGTTCGTGCCGCTCAGCGCCACGGCGCTCGGCAGCATCCCGCGCGAGCGGATGGCGGACGCGACGGGCCTCAACTCGCTGCTGCGCCAGATTGGCGGCTCCGTGGGCCTGGCCATCTTCACCACGCTCCTGTCGCGCTACAGCGTGCTGTCCAAGGCCTCCATCGCGGCGCACCTGTACCCGGAGCGGTGGGAGGTGGCCAGCCGCATGGCCGCCACCCAGAAGGGGCTCATGCAGCACGGCCTGGACGCCGCGAGCGCCAGCATGGCCAGCCTCCAGCTGATGGTGGGCAACGTGTCGCGCCAGGCCATGGTGCTCGCGTTCGACAAGCTCTTCGTCCTGGCGGCGCTGATGTTCGTGGTGGTGCTGCCGCTCATCTACTTCCTCAAGGACCCCCCGAGCCTCGGGGGTTCCCACGAGAAACCCCACATCGACGTGGAGATTTAAGACATGGCAACGACAACGACAGCTCCCCAGCTCGTCCCCGAAGCGGCGCCCGCGCCGGCCGCCGCGGCGCAGGCGAAGCGCGGCAAGCGGGGCTTCCTCATCCTCGGCGTCGTCGTGGCCGCCATCCTGCTGGCCATTGGCGGCTTCAAGGTCGTCACCGCCGGGCAGGAGACCACCGACGACGCGCAGGTGGAGGCGGACGTGGTGCCCCTGGCCTCGCGCGTGTCCGGCCCCGTGGTGAAGGTGTCCGTGCGGGACAACGCCACCGTGCACCAGGGGGACGTGCTCCTTCAAATCGACCCGCGGCCGTACGAGGCGCGCGTGAAGCAGGCGGAGGCGGAGCTGGAGTCCGCGCGCGCCCAGGCGGCCGCGGCGGACGCGCAGGCCACGGTGGCGGAGGCCGGCGCGAAGGGCGGCCTGTCCAGCGCGAAGGCGCTCGTGTCCACGAGCACG
>NZ_JBKGHJ010000629.1:0-4105 GCF_046520365.1 Corallococcus sp. 4LFB | reverse complement strand
CGCCAGACCGCCACCGCGCGCACCAGCGCCGCGCGGCGCAGCTTCACGCGGTCCGGCTCGCCCTGCGCCGCCTGCCAGCCCAGCTTCTTCAGGCCGCCGCCCAACAACTGCTCCACCCACCGGCGGAAGCGCTCCTGGTCCTCGCCGTCCGTCAGCCGGTTCTCGATGTAGCCGAGCCGCCCGACGAGCTCGTCCAGCACCGCCTCGTCCTCCTCGTCCCCGAAGCGCGCCGCCAGGTCCAGCAGGTCCGCCACCGGCGCCTGCCCCGCGCGCACCAGCGCCCACGTGTCCGCCAGGAGCGAGATGCGCTCCGACGGCGCCAGCGTCCCCAGGTTCGCCGCCAGCGCGTCCAGCGCCGGCTTCTCGTACGCCACCCGGTAGAAGCCCGTGGAGCCGCCGTTGGCGCACAGCCACTTCACGTCCCCCGCGCCCTCCAGCGTCACCGTCGCCTGCGCGTCGCGGAAGAGCACGCGCTGCTCCTTCACGCCGCTTGCGTCCTCGAAGCGCAGCACCATGGGCACCGGCCACGTCTCCGGGCTCTTCACCCCCGGCTCCGAGTAGAAGCGCCGCTGCGACAGCGCCACCTTCCGGCCCTCCAGCTTCACCGACACCAGCGGGAAGCCGCTCTGGCCAATCCACTTGGTGGCCAGCTCGTTCACCGGCTGCTTCGCCGCCTCGCCCAGCGCGTTCCACAGGTCTTCCTTCACCGCGTTCGCGCGCGCGTGCTTGCGCATGTACAGCCGGATGCCTTCGCGGAAGGGCCCCTCCCCCAGGAACCCTTCAATCATCCGCAGCACCGCGCCGCCCTTCTCGTAGGTGATGGCGTCGAAGCTCTCACCGGCCTCGCCCGCGTTGCGCACCTCCCCGTGGATGGGGTGCGTGGACTTGAGCGCGTCCAGCGCCAGCGCGCTCGCGCGGTGCGCGTCGAAGTCCAGCCACATGCGCCAGTCCGGCCGCCACTGGTCGACAATCTTGAAAGCCATCCATGTCGCGAACGCCTCGTTGAGCCAGAGGTCGTCCCACCACACCATCGTCACCCAGTTGCCGAACCACTGGTGCGCCAGCTCGTGCGTCACCACCTCCGCCACGCGCTTCTGCACCGACAGCGGCGCGGTGGCCGGGTCCAAGAGCAGCGCCACCTCCCGGTACGTGATGAGGCCGGCGTTCTCCATCGCGCCCGCCTCGAAGTCCGGGATGCCCACCTGGTCCACCTTGCCAAAGGCATACGGCAGCCCGAAGTAGTCCCGCAGCCGGGGCAGGACCTGGAGCGCCGCGTCCTGCCCGAACTTCGCCAGGTGCGCCTTCTCCGCCAGCGCCCACGTGCGCACCGGGACGCCCTCCGCCTGCTCCTCCGGCGTGCCCACCAGCGGCCCCACCACCAGCGCGATGAGGTACGAGCTGAGCAGCTCCGTCTCCTCGAACGTCACCTTGCGCAGCGCCCCGTCCTGCTCATCCTTCACCACCCGGCCGTTGCCCAGCACCGTGTGGCCTTCGGGCACGCGCACCGTGAGCGCCCAGCGCGCCTTGAAGGCCGGCTCGTCGAAGCAGGGGAACAGCCGCCGCGCGTCCGCGGCCTCGAACTGCGTGGCGGCCACCTTGCCCGCCGCGTACAGGCCGCGCAGGCCTTCACTGAAGTGCCCCGTCCACAGCACGTCCAGTGTGGCGCTGCCCGCGGGCAGGGGCGCATCGAACGTGAGCACCACCGTCTCGCTCACCGGAGAGGCGCGCTTGGACGCGGGCTTGCGCACGTCGTTGCCCACGCGCAGGGTGACCTCGCCCAGCTCCAGCGCGTTGGCGTGGAGGATGATCTCCGTCGTGGGCTGGGACAGCTCCAGCTCCACCCGCTCTTCACCCGTGAAGCTGCGCCCCTCCAGGTCCAGCGTCACCGTCGCCTGGTAGCGGCGCGGCCGGAGGGTGGTGGGCAGGCGGAAGTTCTTGTCGTCGGTGGGATGCGCCATAGGGGCGGCAATCTAGCGCCGGCCACGCCTTGTGCTCGCGCTCCATTTCCCAGTGTCCGCCGCTTCACGGCGCTCCACGCCCCGACCCTCCGGGTTGGGACGCGCCGTACATCCACCTCCACCGGGCGACACCTCCGTTGGCCGGCGAGCAGGGAGGTGCCTCCGTGGATGGCTTTGGACCGCGGGCCTCGCGCAGACTGCCGGGCATGGTCTCCCGTCTCTTCCGAGTGCTCCTCTTGTCGGTGGTCACCGTGCTGGGGCTGTCCGTCGCGCAGGAGCTGGGCGAGCGCTGCGTCCAGGGGCTGGAGGAGGGCCTGCGCGTGGCGGCCTTCTGGCGGCTGTCCGTGGTGGAGAAGGGCGTGGTGCACCGGCTGGCGGAGCTGGCCCTCTTCGCGGGCGTGGGCGCGCTGCTGGGGGCCTTGCAGTCGCGCGTGCTGCGCGGGGCGGGGTTCCAGGTGCCCGGCTGGGTGGGGATGACGGCGGTGGGCGTCGCGGTGGGGCTGGTGGGCTCGGAGGCGCTGGCCGGGGCCCTGGGCGTGTCCCCGAGGATGGCGCCCGTGGGCATGGGCGTGGTGCTGGGACTGGCGCAGGGCTGGGTCCTGCGGCGCGAGGTGCATGGCGCCGCCGTGTGGGTGGCGGCGTGCGGGGTGGGCTATGGCATGGCCGGGCCGGTGGCGGACTGGAAGCTCCAGGCGTGGAGGACGGCGGTGCTCGAGAACGCGACCGGGCGCCTGTCCTCCATCGTCATCACGGCGCAGGCCATGACGTGGGTGGCGCTCGCGCTGAGCATGGTGATTGGCGGCGTGTTCATCTTCACCAGCCTGCGCACGCAGGTGCTGCCCGCTCCGGGTTCGCGGCTGCCCGGCGCCCTGGGACAGCTCGCGTTCCTGGGGCTGGCCCTGCCGCTGATGGTCGCGCTGGAGGCCCGGGAGAAGAGCGAGCCGCGGTGGGGTCCGTTCGCCCACCCTCCGACCCGGATGCAGCCCCGGCCCACGCGGACCTGGGGACCGGCGCGCACGCCGTCCGGCGACGGGGTCTTCAGCCCGGGATGCAGCACCCGGGGCTGCGGGCCGCCGATGCACGTGGAGGCGCCCTCGCCGCCGACCCTCCACGACGAACACCTCCAGGTGCTGACCCCCACGGGGAAGGTCGGGGTCCCCCAGGGGATGAAGTGGAACAACGCCGCGAGCACGGAGGCCGAGCCCATCAACGCGGCCTCGGGGCCCGGCGCAGGGCGGGGCTCCTCGGGCACCGTCATGTATTGACGGCGCCGGGGCGCGCGGTTGCCGTGGGTGGGAACTTCCTTGCCCACCGCGGGCCGAAGGGCGCGCGCCATCCGTCGTGAGGTGGACATGCGCAGGGTCGCGAGGGCCGGGCACGGCGGTTGCTCTGTCGCGGCCGCATGGGACGAGGCGTGTGGGTGGGCGCGTTGGTGAGCGCGCTGGTGTGGGGCGGGGCGGCGGAGGCCGCGAGCAAGGCAAGGGCGATGAAGAAGGCCCGGCCGGTGGTCCAGCTGTCGGAGCGGGCGCTGTGGCGGGCGAAGTCCTGGGTGGGGATGACGACGCTGGCGAAGATGAGCTCGGCGGTGACGGATGACTGCTCGGGCATGACGCGGCTGGCGTTCCAGCAGCGGCGGCTGGACCTGCTGCCGGACGACGTGCTGCCGGAGGAGAACGGCGTCACGGCCATCCACCGCAAGGCGCGCGCGCTGGGCATGCTGTCGGACACGCCGGCGCCGGGCGCGCTGGTGTTCTTCCAGAACACGTTCGACCGCAACCGCGACGGCCTCTTCAACGACGGCCTCACGCACATCGGCATCGTGGAGCGGGTGGGCGCGGACGGCACGGTGACGTTCGTGCACAAGTCGGGCGGGCTGGTGAAGCGCTCGCGCTTCAACCTCCAGCAGCGGGAGGCGCGCAAGGACGCGAAGGGGCGCGTCCTCAACGACTGGCTGCGCCGCCAGGGCAAGAAGACGCGCGCCTACCTGGCGGGGGAGCTGGTGGCGGGCTTCGCGGCGGTGGATGAGCGCTGGCGCTCTCCCGCGCCGCCGCGGCTGGCGTCCGCGAAGCTCACCGGGAAGGGTGACGCCCGGACGGCGCGGCGCTAGACACGGCCGGCAGATGTCCACCGTCGAGGTCGCCCGAGCC
>NZ_JBKGHJ010000628.1:0-4114 GCF_046520365.1 Corallococcus sp. 4LFB | reverse complement strand
GGGGCCTTGGCAGGGTCGCGGGGCGGCGGAGGGGGTGGCGCGGGGGCCGTGGTGCGGACGGTCATGGTGGAAGATTCCAGTAAAAGTGGGCAGCTGTTGCTTTCGCGATTATCGCCCGGGCTGGCCCGGAAGTTGTGTGCCGGGCGTGAGACGCAACCGCCCCGACGTCCGGTGGTGACACCGGGCCTCGGGGCGGGGACTTCGTCCGGCGAACTACTGGAAGAAGGCGGGCGGGAACGCGTCCGCGGGCTCGGAGTCGACCAGGTTCTTGTCATCGAGCGTCACGGGGCTGCCCGTGTCGTTGGTCTGGTTCTCGATGAGGTCCTTCACGAACGCGGTGAACTCGGTGCCCGTGGGGCCGGCGTCCGGGGTGCCGGAGTCCGGCGTGCCGGCGTCCGGTTTGGTGGTGCCGCCGTCCGGCGTCGGCTCAACGTCGTCGTCGCTGCACCCGCTGAAGCCCGCGGCGGCGCCCAGCGCGAGGAGGCAGGCCAGTGCTCTCAGGTTGCGCATGGCATCACGTCCCGTCGCCAGCGCCCGCGTTGGGGGCCTTCAGGTAGGGGAACACGGCGTCGAACTGCGAGGCGTCCTGCAGCACGGCGTCGTGGAACGGGATGTTGCGCGAGGGGGCCTGGGTGTCGTTCTCGAACAGGTAGCCCATGGCCACGCGCAGCTCGATGTCCACCACGTCGTCGCCGGGGCGGCGGCCGTTGGGGAAGCCCGCCGGGTCACAGCCCTTGAGCGTCGTGTCCAGCTTGCCGTTCAAGAAGCAGCCCGCGGCGCCCAGGTTGTTCTGGCCCGCCTTGTCCGTGGCCGGCAGCGCCATGTTCAGGCGCTGCATCTCCGCCGTGGAGCCGTTGGCGTTGACGCTGGGGACGCCGGTGAGGAACGCCGTCACCAGGTCCGCGCGCGGGAAGACGGTGGGCGCCTTCGTGCCGAAGAGGGCCTCCAGCAGCGCGGGCAGGGTGGGGTTCGTCACGTAGGTGGCGAACTGGGCGTCGTCCTTGGGCTGGCTCGCGTTGAACTTGTCCTTGTCCGGCAGGCCGATGACGATCTCGTTCACCAGCGGCATGCCCAGGCGGCTGACCTGCTGCCACGCGCCGCCGTCACGCGAGGGCTTCGCGAACGTGGGCGAGGGGTTGAGGGCGCGCGCCTGGCGCACGCTCGCGGTGGTCCACCCGCCGATGACGGTCTGGGTGCCGGCCTGGAGGCAGGCGATGGGGACCTCCAGGGCCAGGGTGGTGATGTTGTTCTTCGCCAGCGGGTTGGCCACCGCGTCGCGCTTTGTGGCGTCCGTGATGACGGTCGGATCCGCGTTCACCAGGTCGAAGATGGGGCCCAGGTTGACCGCGAAGGGCTCCTTGCGCTGGCCGACGAACACCTTGCCCGGCGTGGCGCAGTCCGGGATGTTCACCGAGTACACGTGCTCGCGCGCATAGGCCTCGTACGCGGCCGCGTTGCCCAGCGACTTGGTGCCGATGTAGTCCGTGGGCTTGCGGAAGGTGGCCGAGCCGCCCACCGCGTTGGTCACGTCCTTGACCGTGCCGGTGCGGCGGTTGCCGCGGACGACCTTGAGGGTGAAGGACTCCTGCACGTTCAGGTTCGCCTGGTTCGCCGTGGTGATGGGCCCCACGTTGAAGAGCGGCACCGGGACGCTCTTGGCCTGGTCCCCGGTGCCGATGGTCAGCGCCGCGCCGTTGTTGGCGTTGGCCAGCGTGTTGGTGAAGCGGAACTGGAAGGTGAGGTCCTCCTGCGCGTTCCCGTCGTTGTCGACGTGGATCTCGTAGAGGGCTTCCGGATCCATCGTGAAGTAGTTCGGGCCGCCGTACGGCTCCTGGAACGGGAGGTAGTCAGCGATGAACGTCACGAAGTCCGCGCGTCCCGCCTCGTAGCTGCGGAACATGTAGAAGTCGGTCGCGTCGACCTTGGGGGACTTCGTGATGAAGGGGGCTTCACGGTGACTCGACGCCAGGGCGCCGGTGGCGCCCAGCGTGGTCGCGACGGTGAAGACCGCCGCGAGCTTCTTCGCTCTCATGTGTTGCTCCTCGGATGTGATGGGTACGGGATGAGGCTCACCCGGGTGTCGTGCGAGCGCGCGACCTGCGTCCGGGTACAGCCAATACGCCGCGTGGTTTCGCGCGGATTTTCAGGCCGGACGAAACCCTGCCCCGAGGGGCAGGTGCGTCACGTGAAGGACAGTGCCACGCCGAACGCGCGCTCCCAGAGCCAGGCGCACGCCAGCAGCGCGATGACCGCGGAGCCGCCCACGAGCAACGCATGGCGATACACGCGCGTGTCACGCAGCAGGAACGCCACGGGCAGGAACACGGCGACGCACGCGAGCTGTCCCAGCTCCACGCCCACGTTGAACCCGAGCAGCGTCACCGCGAGGCTGCCCGCGGGGAGCTCCAGGTCCGCGAGCACGGACGCGAAGCCGAAGCCGTGCAGGAGCCCCAGCGCGAACGCCGCCAGCCACCGGGTGCGGTCCATCAGGGGGAAGACGTTGTTGAGCGCGGCGACGATGACGCTCGCCGCGATGGCGGACTCCACCAGCCGCGAGGGCAGGGCCACCCAGCCCAGCGACGCGGCGCTCAACGTGAGCGAGTGCGCGAGCGTGAAGGCGGACACCACCTTCACCACGTCCTTCATCGCGGAGCCGAAGTCCCCCACCGGCACCCAGCGGCCCGAGCCCCGGTCGCGCCGCAGGACGGACGGCAGGAGCAGCGCCAGCAGGAAGAGCAGGTGATCCACGCCCGCCCAGATGTGCTCGATGCCGGAGCGGACCATCTGCCCGAAGCGCCGCCACGGCGACAGCCCCTCCAGGGACACCCGCGCGGTGTGGCGCGTGGCGGAGAGGACCCAAGGCTCGCCGGCGCCGTCGCTGCCCACGCGCACGATGCCCCGGTGCTGCGGGTCGCGGTCGAAGAGCAGCGTGTAGTCCACCTCCAGTACGCGGGGCGTGGCCGGGCACGCGGCGGCGAAGTCCACGACGGCATAGGCCCCGTCCGAGTGACGCACCACGCGCAGCGCGGAGGCCGGGGTCAGCGGGCACGGAGCGTTCCCGGCTGACAGCTTCAAGCGGGCGAGGGCATAGCCCGCGACGTCTGCTTGTCGAGCGCGCAGCTCGCTCCAGGTGATGGAGCCGTCGCCATCCGCGTCGAGGACGAGCACCTCCTCCAGGTCGCGCAGGGCCACGTCCCAGCGGCCGGTGAAGCCATCACCCGCGCGGTCCAGGTGCAGGTAGCTGTCGCTCGGCTTGTGGGCCAGCGCCACGAGGGGGAGCAGAAAAGCCACCAGGCCCAGGGCCTTCAAGGGAAAGGCCTTTCGCACGCGCTCGGCGAGCGCCAGGGGAGCCACGGGACCATCAGGGCTGGGGCCTTCACGGGAAGGCCTTTCGCACGCGCTCCGCGAGCGCCACGGGGAGCCACGGGACCGTCAGGGCCAGGGCCTTCACGGGAGGGCCTTTCGCACGCGCTCGGCGAGCGCCAGGGGGCCCGGGTCGTCCGCGCCGCTGGCCTCCAGGAACCGCAGGACGGGGGCCGCATCGGCGGGCGTGCCATGGGCGAGCGCGGCCTCCAGGAGGATGCGCGCGTCCCACGGCTCGTGCTGCACCTCCCAGTTCGCCCGGGCCAGCCTGAGCGCCTTCGCGGCGTCCTTCTCGACGTGGAGCGCGAAGCGGGCCTCCTCGCGCGCATGCAGCGAGTCCCCGCGCAGGTGGCTGGCCGCGTGACGCGAGGCCAGCTCGGCCGCGAGCGCCGGAGCGTCCGGTGTCCCCAGGGCCACCTCCGCGAGCACGCGGCGCAGGAGCTGGTTGTCGTCCTGGCCGTGGTCCTTCGTCAGCGCGATGACGTCGCGCGGACGGCCCAGGTCCAGCAGCAGGTCCGCGGAGGCGGCGCGCGTGTAGGCATCCGACGGGTCCATCGCGAGCACCCGGGCGAAGAGCTTCGTGGCGCGCTCGGTGTCCCCCGCGCGCGCGGCTGCTTCCGCGAGCGTGGAGAGCGCCCAGGCCTGCTCCTCCGCCCCGTGGGTGCCCCGCGCCAGCGCGGCGGAGAGCCGCGCGTACGCGTCCCTGGAGCGGCCCGCGAGGCTCATCACCTGCGCCTGACACACGGCGCCG
>NZ_JBKGHJ010000627.1:0-4122 GCF_046520365.1 Corallococcus sp. 4LFB | reverse complement strand
GCAGCCTGGCTCCGCGCTCGTCCTGCCCGTGGCCCGCTCCGGCGAGTCGAACCCGGCGGGCCTGCTCGTGCTGGGCCTGTCCCCCCGGTTGCCGGCGGATGCCTCGTACCTGTCGTTCCTGGAGCTGGTCGCGGGCGGGCTGGGCGCGGCCATCGCCGGGGCCCGCGCGTACGAGGACGCGCGGCGGCAGGCGGAGGCGCTGGCGGAGCTGGACCGCGCGAAGACGGCCTTCTTCTCCAACATCAGCCACGAGTTCCGCACGCCGCTGACGCTGATGCTGGGGCCGCTGGGGGACGTGCTCACGGATCCGGAGCGCCCCCTGGACGCCCGGCACCGGGAGCGGCTGGAGCTGGTGCTGCGCAACAGCCAGCGGCTGCTCAAGCTGGTCAACAGCCTGCTCGACTTCAGCCGCCTGGAGGCGGGCCGCCCGCGGGCCACCTTCGAGCCCACGGACCTGGGGCCCTTCACCGCGGGGCTCGCGAGCACGTTCGAGTCGCTGGTGACGAAGGCGGGGCTGCGGCTCCAGGTGGACTGCCCTCCCCTGTCCGCCCCCGTCTGGGTGGACCGCGAGCTCTGGGAGAAGGTCGTCCTCAACCTCCTCTCCAACGCCTTCAAGTTCACCTTCCAGGGCACCCTCACCGTCCGGCTGCGCGAGCTGGGCGACCGGGTGGAGCTGTCCGTCAGCGACACCGGCACGGGCATCCCCGCGCACGAGCTGCCCCGCGTCTTCGAGCGCTTCCACCGGGTGGAGGGCGCGCGGGGCCGGGGCTACGAGGGGAGCGGCATCGGGCTGGCGCTCGTGCGCGAGCTGGTGGAGCTGCACGGCGGCCACATCTCCGCCCAGAGCGGTCCCGGAGGTGGGCAGCACCTTCACGGTGTCGCTGCGCAAGGCACGGCGCACCTGCCGCCCGAGCAGCTGCGGCGGGAGCCCGCGCGGGACGACGCCCGCGCCCCGAAGCCGGAGTCCTTCGTCCAGGAGGCGGCGCGGTGGCTGCCGGGGGCCTCGGAGGACCTGCCCGCGCCCGTGCCGAAGGCGCCCCCGGGACGCATGCGGGGCCACGTGCTCCTGGCGGAAGACACCGCGGACCTGCGCGACTACGTGCGGCGGTCGCTGGAGGGCCGCTTCACGGTGACGGCGGTGGCGGACGGCCGCACGGCGCTGGACGTGGCGCGGGAGCATCCGCCGGACGTGGTGCTGTCGGACGTGATGATGCCGGAGCTGGACGGCTTCGCGCTCATGCGGGAGCTGAAGGCGGATCCGCGCACCGCCCACGTCCCCGTCATCCTCCTGTCCGCGCGCGCGGGCGAGGAGGCGAAGGTGGAGGGCCTCAACGCCGGCGCGGACGACTACCTGGTGAAGCCCTTCGGCGTGCGCGAGCTGGTGGCCCGCCTGGAGGGGACGGTCAACGCCGCGCGGGCCCGCGCCCAGCGCGAGGAGCTGGTCCAGGCGCTCAAGCTGTCGGAGACGCGCTACCGGCTGGCCACCCGGGCCACGAAGGACGCCGTCTGGGACCTGGACCTCCGCACCCAGCAGCTGTCCTGGAGCGAGGGCATCCACACGCTCTTCGGCTACGCGCTGGACGCGGTGCGCCCCGGGTTGGACTGGTGGACGGACGCCGTCCACCCGGAGGACCGCGAGCAGGCCGTCCAGAGCCTCCACGCCATCGCGGACGCGCCCGAGGGCAGCGACTGGCGCGCCGAGTACCGCTTCCGCCGGCAGGACGGCACCTATGCCCAGGTGGAGGACCGGGGCTGGGTGGTGCGCGACGCCACGGGCACGGCCATCCGCATGGTGGGCGCCATGCAGGACGTCACGCTGCGCAAGGCCGCGGACGACGCCCTGCGCCGCAGCGAGGAGGAGTTCCGCACGCTCGCGGAGGCGCTGCCCGAGGCCGTCTTCGTCACCGCCCCGGACGGGTCGTTCACCTATGTGAACAACGTGCTGCCGGAGCAGACCGGCCTGAGCGCGGAGGCGCTGCTGGACCGGGGCTACCGGCGCATCGTCCACCCCGACGACATGGCCACCAGCGGCAGGCTCTGGATGGAGGCGCTGGAGCGCGGCGGGCGCTTCCAGTCCGAGCACCGGGTGCTCTACCGGGACGGCCAGTACCGCTGGCACCTGGTGCGTGCCCTGCCGTCCGCGACGCGGAGGGCCGGGTGGTGAAGTGGGTGGGCACGTCCATGGACGTCCACGAGCTGCGCCAGGCCCAGGCCCAGCAGCAGCAGCGCGCGGACTTCGAACAGCAGCTCATTGGCATCGTGAGCCACGACCTGCGCAACCCCGTGAGCGCCATCCTCCTGGGCGCCGCCAGCCTGATGCGCCGCGAGGAGCTGGACGAGCGCAGCACCAAGGCCGTCAGCCGGATCCAATCCGCCGCGGAGCGGGCCCACCGGATGATCCGCGACCTGCTCGACTTCACCCAGGCGCGCCTGGGCGGCGGGCTGCGCATCCAGCGCCGCCCGTCGGACCTGCACGAGCTCATCGACGGGGTGCTGGAGGAGATTGAAGCCACGCACCCGGACCGGGAGATCCGCCGGCGCCGCGGCGGCAGCGGCCTGGGCGAGTGGGATCCGGACCGGCTGGGGCAGATGGCCCAGAACCTGGTGACCAACGCGCTGAGGTACAGCCCCCGGGACACCGCCGTCCTCGTGGAGACCCTCGGCACGGACGACGCCGTGACGCTGTCCATCCACAACGCGGGGGCCCCATCCCCCCGGAGCGGATGGGCCTGCTCTTCCAGCCGCTGCAGCGCGCCAGCGGCGAGGTGGACCACGGCAGCCGGAGCATCGGGCTGGGGCTCTACATCGTGAAGCAGCTGGTGGAGGCCCACGGCGGCACCGTCACCGTGACGTCCACCGCCGAGGCGGGCACCACGTTCACCGTGCGGCTGCCCCGCCACGTCCCGGCGATGCCGTAGCGCCCGCCGGGGCAGCGCCCCCAAAGCAAAAGGCCCGCGAGATTTCTCTCGCGGGCCTCTCTCACTTCAGTGTGGAGCTAACCGGGATCGAACCGGTGACCTCTTGAATGCCATTCAAGCGCTCTCCCAGCTGAGCTATAGCCCCTTCTTTGCTGCGTGCTGCCCGGCCCGCCGTGGGGGGCGGTCCGTGCCGTGAGGCGGCGCGACTTCTACGGCTTCTTCGTTCCCGACGCCACAACTTTTTGCGGCTTCGCGACGGTTTTTACCTTCAAACGGTCCGCCACTTCTTCTCCTTCCCGGAGCAGGTCGGTGAGGGACGCGGCGTGGTCCGACGCCGCCTTCTCCGCCGCCGCGATGGACTGGAGCAACCGGGCGAAGTTCGGGGGCAGCTCCAGCCGGCCTGCCTGAACGGCCTGCCAGACGGCCTCGCCCAGCTCGCGGTGGGTCTGCTCCTTCTTGTCCTTGAGGAAGGCGGCCTTGCCGTTGGCCCGCGCCAGCTCCGTGTTGCGCTCAACGGCCTCCCGCAGCCTTGCCAGCTTGGCCTCGGCCGCCTGGAAGGCTTCGTTGATCTGCCGCATCACTTCGGTCTGCTTCGGATCTGCCGCCACGGCTGTCACCCTCGGGAGAGGAGAAGGTCGTTCGTGCGTAGCGTGGCGGCTCGGCGACTGTCAACCCGCCTCGCGGACCAGCCGGGCGGCGAAGAAGCCCCCGCCGGGGACCCGGGGTGGCAGGGCGCGCAGGTAGGGGCCGTCCACCCCCACCTGGAGCTCCGCGGGCCACCCCTCCCCCACCGGCTCCAGGGCGAAGCCCGGGTGCTTTCGGAGGAAGGCCTCCACCACCGCGTCGTTCTCCTCCGGGAGCACGGAGCACGTGGCGTAGACGATGCGCGCCCCGGGCTTCACCTGGGCGGCCACCTCCGCCAGCAGCGCGGACTGCGTGGCCTGGAACTCCGCGATGGCCTTCGCGGACAGCTTCCACTTCTGATCCGGCTCGCGCGCCAGGGACCCCGTGCCGCTGCACGGCGCGTCCACCAGCACCACGTCCACCGCGTCCAGCGGCACCGGGTGCGGGAACGCCACCTGCTTGAGGCCGAACTCGCGCACCCGGTCGCGCGCGTCCGCGAGCCGCCGCTTGGAGCGGTCTCCCGCCAGCACCTTCCCCTTCGCGCCCACCAGGTCCGCGAGCCCCAGCGTCTTGCCGCCGG